>CAZIIP010000393.1:0-3385 GCA_964539455.1 uncultured Rhodothermales bacterium | reverse complement strand
TGGTGGCGGATCGGTAGGGGCCGTATGGTTTGGTGTGGAGGCACAGATGTGAGGCATACTGCAGGGGCACAGCGTGCTGTGCCCGACAGGGCAGTGCCCCCATTGCCGATCTCCCTGGCCGGCTATGGGCACCGGTGCAGGGGCACAGCGTGCTGTGCCCGACAGGGCAGTGCCCCCATTGCCGATCTCCCCGGCCGGCTATGGGCACCGGTGCGGTCATTCATCCGCAGGAAAGCAATCGTCTGGCTACCTTACACCTCAACATCATCAAGCGAAGAGGCCCCTATGAAGAGACGCCATTTTCTGCATTCGGTGCTGGTAGGTGGCGCTGCAGCCGCTACGATTCCTGGTTGTTCAGCCGAACCGGACGCGGGAGAATCAACGACAGCCTCGCTCGGAACACCTCCCTTCGAACTCGACGAGAAATCGATTGCCGGTCTGAGAGAAGGTCTAGAGAACGGAGAATACACCTCGGAACGGCTGGTAGATCTCTATTTCAAACGAATGGATGAAATAGACGTGTCCGGTCCAAATCTCCGGTTCATAATCGAACGCAATCCGGATGCCCATGAGATTGCTTGTGAGCTTGACCGCGAGCGAGACCGGGAGAATGTGCGAGGTCCGCTCCACGGGATTCCGGTGGTGATCAAGGACAATATCGATACGGCGGACAGGATGATGACAACGGCAGGCTCGCGGGCGCTGGTGGGTCCCGCGCCGGATCGTGACGCCTTTCTTGTGTCTCGACTCCGGAAGGCGGGTGCAATCATAATCGGCAAGACCAATCTCAGCGAATGGGCCAACTTCCGATCGACCCGATCGTCCAGTGGTTGGAGCGCGCGAGGCGGACAGACCCGGAATCCGTATGTCACCAATCGTAATCCGTGTGGCTCCAGCTCGGGGTCAGGTGTGGCGGCGTCTGCAAGTCTTGCCGCAGCCGCGATCGGGACGGAAACCGACGGTTCCGTTGTATGCCCGGCAACATCCAACGGAATTGTCGGCGTCAAGCCGACACTGCTTCTGGATGGGGCCGCGACGGCATAATGCGCGACCCTGCTACCGGCGAACGGATTGAACTGCCCGTGTTGTACCGGGACGAACATGTGGTAGCGGTAAACAAGCCGGCGGGTTTGCTGGTTCATCGGACGCAAATTGCACCGGGCGAACGGTTGGCAGCACTTCAAATTGTACGAGATCAGCTTGGGCAATCCGTGTATCCGGTACACCGGCTCGATCGGCCAACCTCCGGTATACTGTTGTTCGGTTTGTCTGCAGAGGTAGGCAGGATGCTGACCGAAGCATTTTCGAGGGGAGAAATACGTAAGACGTATGTGGCCGTAGTGCGGGGATGGCTTGATGAGGCCGGTACTATCGACAGTGCGTTAGGGGATTTGCGTGAGTACACATCGTCCGGAAGGCCCGGCCCGGCGAAGCCTGCCAGGTCGGACTATCTTCGGTTGGCCGACATAGAGGTACCGCATCCAGTCGGGCGGTATGAAACGGCGAGGTATTCACTGGCGCAGGTGCATCCAAAAACCGGAAAACGTCATCAAGTGAGACGCCACATGCGCCGCATTGGCCATCCGATAATTGGAGATCGGCGCCATGGCGACCGCGACCACAACCGGTATTTCGAGAGCCGGTTCGGTCACAGACATCTTCTACTTTGTGCGATTGAATTGGAGCTGATTCATCCTCTTTTTGGGGACGCCGTGCGCATCACGGCGACCGTGGATGACGGGTTCAGGCGGGTGTTTGATGCATTCGACTGGACCAGAGTAGTGCCCGATTCATGGCTGGCGACTTGAAAAACGAAGTCTTGAACCCGCAGTTTGTCGGTGTCGGGTCATTTTGAGCAATTGAGGCAGGGAGAAAAACGTAGACAAATCATCAGGCATCAATGACGCTTCCAGCTATCTTTCCTATTCGGGGGCGCTTGGGTGCAGATGAATCGACAGGCATGGATTATTATTTCTATTAATTTCCCCCATTGGGGGGTACCAGTGGCAGACAAATCGTCAGGTTATATACAGGGAAAATCAATATGCTGCCACACGGTTCGCGTGTGACCAAACGTCTCGGCCATGGTGTGTCATCCGTTCGAAAACGCCCGGATACACAACAAGTGCTATCTTGGATCGTCACCAAACCGTGCCGGCAGTCCGCTCAAGAATATGAGTTCACCCGAACGAAAATCCGTCGGTCCGGTCAAGAACCTGAGTTCACCCGAACGGAAAACCGCCGTTCCGCTCAAGAATTTGAGTTTACCCGAACGGAAATCCGCCTTGCGGCAACATAGAGCGTAAATCTTCCGTCACATAAATCCGTCTTTTTCCTTGGAGAATCCAATAGTATCGTCATGAGATCACTTCGTCCACTAAGTTTGCTTGTACTTCTGCCGATCATCACCTCCTCGTGTGCACGGCAGGAGTCATCCGAGATGTCAGAGAAAAGCGGGACGACGGCTTATCCAACCGTCGGCAGCATCGAGCGGCTCGATCCCGCCCTTGATGCGATTATTGCGCCCGACTCCCCGATCGAGCTGCTTGCAGAAGGGCACGAGTGGACCGAGGGACCGGTCTGGGTGAAGAACGGAGAGTTTTTGCTTTACTCGGACATTCCGGACAATGCAATTTACAAGTGGACCGAAGACCACGGCGCGGAGCTCTGGTTGCAACCGTCCGGGTATACGGGTGAGGACGTCCACGGCGGCGAGAGCGGCTCCAACGGATTACTCCTGGATGCCGAAGGTCGCCTGGTGCTCTGTCAACATGGTGATCGCCGGATCGCCCGCCTGGAATCCGATCTAAGCAATCCCGAACCGTCATTCGTCACGCTCGCGGATACCTATAACGGCAAGAGATTCAACAGCCCAAACGATGCGGTATACCACACCAACGGACAGCTCTTCTTCACAGATCCGCCGTATGGTTTGATGGGGGGCGTTGACGGTCCCCATCGCGAACTCACGTTTCAAGGGGTGTATCGCTTGGACACGGACGGATCCGTCACACTGCTCACCGATGAGTTCAACCGCCCCAACGGCATAGGCCTTTCACCAGGCGAAGACCTGCTTTATGTAGCCAGTTCAGACGGAGAAAACCAGCCGTATATCAAGGTCTTTGACCTGAATGAATCCGGGAACATCTCGAATGGCCGGATCTTCTTTGACTCACGCGAATCACCGGCCGGCAGAGTGGGTGGCTTCGACGGGATGAAAGTCGACCGGCAGGGAAACGTCTTTGCCACCGGACCCGGAGGCGTGCTCGTTATTGCATCCGACGGAAAACACCTCGGAACCGTCCTGACAACCCAGGCAACGGCCAATTGCGCATTCGGCGATGACGGCAGCATGCTCTATATCACCGCCGATCCGTACTTGTTG
>CAZIIP010000392.1:0-3385 GCA_964539455.1 uncultured Rhodothermales bacterium | reverse complement strand
GAAGCAATCCCGCAGTGAGCCTGACGCAAGACCTCCTCGCTCGTCGGGCAGCTACCGGCTCCTTTTCTATCGTCCCATCACCAGTCCGATCCGCCAGATGGTCTCTTCCTGGATTTCCGGCGGAATACGACCGTACGCAACGCCTGCAAATACTTCGAACAGGTACCATTCAGGCCGATTGATCAGATACCCCAGCGAGCCTTCAAAATAATGAGACCGGTCGAATTCGGTTTCATTCCAGTCATCCGTCGTGCCGATATCCGCCGAGGCCTCCAATGACAAGTGCCCGACCAGACGATCCAGCCCGATCAGCTCTCCGACAGGCGGATGTACGGACGCCACCCCGCGCACCCGTCCGAATGGTTCACCGTTATGCCCCACCGACTCACGATCATCCGATTTAATGGGCACCACGAATTGACCTGAAACGGCTACCGACGGCACCCATCCGAATAAGCCGGTCGTACGCAGGTTGGTATAGCCCAACGCGACGCCTCCAAGCAAGTCGCTGTCCAGGAGATCCTGGGTACCCTGAAATCTGCCGTGTGCCGTGAGATGAAGCCGGCCATAGTCCTTTGACCGTAATACGCGCCGGGCATCCGGATCCCGGGCATCCCTGACATAAACGGGGGGCTCGTAGAAATTGATGACTCCTCCGCCCTGCGCCTCGGCCACAAGCGGCACGGAATTGAGAGAAGGCCGCGTAAGCAACCTGCCCTTGAGGTCAATGCTTCCGGTCCGCTCAACGTTGCACTCCCGGCAGGGTATCTGTTCGATATGCACCTGGAAATCGAGGCCCGGTGCTATCACGTCTATCGCATCGTTCGTGGCAAATGCCGGCTTGATTCGCAGGCTCATTCGGTCTTGCGCCGATGCCTCCAGCGCACCAATCGACAGAAGAAGCACACTGAGAAAGCCGAGAACCAGAGATTGTCTCATGAAGCGAATGGTTACCCCTCGTCAGGTAGAATATAGATCTTGTCGCATAGTTCACCGAGATCGACCAGCCTGGTCGTGCCCTCGCCGAAGGCACGCCGGAGTTCACGTCGGGCACCCGCCCGGTCGAAACCCATCTCATAGGCCGCATTGTTCCGCCGAAAAGTAGCATCGACGCGCTCCGCCATGCCCCTGCATTTCTGATCAAAGATCTCCGGCGGGTCGTGTTCCTTGTTCCAGTACTGCAGCGTGCGTACGGACACGCCTCCCGACTCCGCAAAGCGTGCCCGTTCGGGCTCGATCATCTGATGATCGCGAATGAACCAGTACAACCAAACGTGCGCGGTGTTGTTGCGCGACCAGCGCGAACCGAAATCTGAGACGTCGAAGGTCACGTCGTCTCCATATCGGGATGATATCGCCTCGGCCAACCAGGTGGCCGGGAGGGCCTCACATCGATCGGCTGCGTCCGCAACAAAGCGGACATAATTGGCAAGTGCAGCCGAGGAAAAGGCCCCCTGTCTGCCGAATCCCAGATACCGCTTCGGGTTTCGTTCGGCAATCCGTTCCCACGCATCCCGGCCGATCCCGTTCGAGAAGGCCTCCTTGAACGCTGATTCGCTGCCGGCAAGTGCCAGAAGGAAAAAGTCGCTGCCAAAGAGAATCCGATCCCGATACAGGGTATCGGTGAGCAAACGGCTCAGCGTGTCGAAGTACGATTCGGCGACCGCCTTTTCATTCAGCACCTCATCATTGTAAGACACGTCCGTATAGACATTCTCGAACTCCTGCATCAACTGAAGAATGGATGCCGTCCAGGAATCTTCAGGAACGGGGTCAACCAGCAGGTTCTCCGATCCGCCGAAATGGGCAAAGCAGACGGTCAGCTCCGGAAAGGATCTCAGCACCGGATGCCACTTCTCCGGGTTGCAGTAGGCTATCGAGGGCTTGTTCCTGTAGAATCCGCCCGGCGAGCAGTGCATAAGGATCGGAATGCTCCGCTCCGCACAATATGCGTACACCCTGTACATATCGCGGCTGTCGACCTGATAGCCCAGCGAAGGATACAGCTTCACGCCCACGTATCCCTGTCCCGACAATGCACGTTCCATGACTTCGAAATGCCCGGTTCTTCGAGAATTGACGGCCACAAACGGAAAAAACCGGCCGGGGTATCGAAGGATTTCCGCCGACGTCAACCGCAGTTGCCGTTCGAAGAGTGCCCGGTCTGCGTCACCTCCTTCGGTGATATCCATGGTGAGCGCCACCACCGCGCCGTCGTCCGGCTGCTGCTCCATCAAAAGACGGGTGAGTTGCTTGATAGAGGGCTGTAGGCCTAGATGCAGAAATGCGAGTATGTCTCCAATCCCGCCCTTCTTTGGTGCCGCCTCTGCCGCCGCTCCAAACAGACGCTCCCGGATGGTGCGGATAGCGCCGGACACCGATCGTTCCAGCAACTCGTCGAGAAGATCAGCTGCGGGCAGTTCAAACCGAACGCGGTCTTGCGACGGCAGCCGATCGACAGCACTCCGAATCGTTTCGGAACGCGACACCTCCTCTACCCACGACATGAGCCTGCGCTCGGCCGTATCGCCGGCCGTTCCGGAAACCAATTCGTCAACCAGATCGATCACGGATTCGGCCAGCGGTCCCGGCCAGTCCGATAATCGGTTTTTCAGGATGTGAAGCGTCTCGGGAGTAAAAATCGACGCCAGATTGTGGACATGGGTATGCGCATTGAATTCCATCTCGATCCTCCAACACAAATGTGCGCCGACGCCGAAGGACGGCTCTTTTCGGACGTGTGCCCATTCAAGGCCGGCCTATGGTAAGCCGAATACCGGCCCGCCGCGCCGAGCGGAAATAATCGCCGCGTCATGCATGACTAGAGTCTGTTCAAAGCAACAGACCCTAGTTCGCAACGTCTCCGCACGCACTTTGGGGCAGCAGAAACTCTACCTGTTTGTATCCCTCGATATTGGTCTCATCAAGAACACGGGCAGATACGCCGCCTGAGAGATTGCCTATACTGAAACTATCCGTCGATGCACCCACACTTACGTCAAGCGTGTACTCTTGGCCCTCGACGAAGACCGTGGTTACATACGTGTGTCCGGGTTCAACGCACATATCCACGATGCCGGCTTCGACGGCCCCGGCACGCGGCGGCCCGGCCGGGAGGTCTTTGTCGTTATAGAAGAACGCCAGGTTTGCCTCCCGAATTTCGACATCATCGTTGCCCTGGCATACACCGTAGGCTTCGAACATCAGCTTGGTCGGGCAAACGGCCGTGGCATCGAGATTGACGTCGAGGGTCGTACACAGGTTGCCCTGAGCGCCCTCGATCATAGTGCTTGTACCAGGTACCGTCAGGGTCGCCTTGCTCCCCGGAATGTTGCACGCCACATCGGGTACCGTGTAGCTGCCTACGTTGGGCGGGACGAGGAAG
>CAZIIP010000391.1:0-3394 GCA_964539455.1 uncultured Rhodothermales bacterium | reverse complement strand
AGGTATTCAGATATTCGGTGTCGTTCGCTTTGTTTGGGGCGTTCGGGACTTCGGCCGCTGGAGAAGAAAATCGTAAAACCCGAAGCCCGCTCTGGCTCAATGAATAGCGTTCATCGTTCATTGACGGAGAATATTCACGCAACCGGCAACCCGAGGCCCGCGCTTCTTCCGGAAACCGGATTGTGCAGTTCGGAATACTCCTCCATGAAACCTCTTCCGACAATATCGCGGCTTGTTCAAACGTTTCCAGTCCATGAGCAGGCGGTATTGTTGGCGCAATCGGCTATTTTGCGTCTGGCGTCATCTTCACATTCCAACCGGCGGAAGATCTTGCATGGCGAAGGGCGGACTCGGATTAAAAGAACTGGAGACACGGTTTCGTAGCGGCAATTTTGATCCCGTCTACTTTGTCTATGGTGAGGAGCAATACCTCATCGATCAGGTGCAACGGTTGCTGATAGAGACGGCGCTTGAACCACACGAGCGGGATTTCAATCTGGATATCGTGTACAGTCCGGAAGTAGACACCCAATCCGTGCTTGCGCTATGTGGAAGTTATCCGGTGATGGCGCAGCGTCGCGTGGTGATTGTCCGGCAGTTCGAAAAGTTGAAGCAGGCGGAGCCGTTTGTTGGTTACGTGAAGCAGCCGAATCCCTCTGCTGTGGTGGTATTAGCCTGTTCTTCAAAACCAAACCTGAGCAAAAATCCGTACAGGGCTATCAAGGCGCATGCGAAGTGGGCGGAATTCAAGGTGCTGTATGAGCGTCAGATTCCGGGCTGGATCGAACAACAGGTGCACAATGCCGACCGGGAAATAGCGCCCGATGCGGTGCAGATGCTGGCGCAACTGGTGGGCAACAACCTGCAGTCTTTGTCGGCCGAGATAGAAAAACTCATTACATATGCAGGTACGCGTAAGTCGATCAGGAAAGAGGACGTCCTCGACGTGGGGGGCTTTTCGCGTGAATTCAACGTTTTTGAACTGCAGAAAATCGTGGTGGCGGGGCGCTACGCGGAATCGGTGCGCATGATGGACAGGATGCTCCAGTTGTCTTCGAACCGTCGCCGTACGGCCCTGATGGTGATTGCGGTGCTGGCGACCTATTTCATGAAGCTGAGGAAGCTTGCCGAAGCGCAAAAACGACGTATGCCGGAAAAAGCCATGGCGGAACGGATCGGCGTGCCCGTGTACTTTATTAAGGAGTACACCGGGGCGTTGCGAAATTTGTCGGCTGCGCGCATAGAAGAGGCTTTTGGCGCGCTTCTTGCTGCAGATTTTGAGTTGAAAGGTGGTTCACACCGTGAAGAGGGGCTGATACTTACGCTCCTGTTGCGGCGGCTCAGCAGTAAGGGATGAGGCGGAAGCGAGCCCGACATGGCGGCTGCGAGACGATAGGAACCCTTTAAAATCGCTGGAAGACCTTTTGGGTTCCATGACTTTCAAGAAAGTTTTGCAAAATGCAATGCCTTCTTATTGTTAACTTCAAATGATTGACCGGGAATACACGTTACAAGGTTCATATAGAATAGATGTCGAAAACCATTACGAGAAGAACGAGAAAGACCGTACGGGCGTCTGCGCGTCCGCCGGGCAAGCTGTCATTTCCCTCCGGAGCGCGATCGAGCTTGAGCTCCAAGCAGTATGAGATTCTCATGCAGATGAGTGATGAGGATCTGATGTCGCAATTCCAGATGGGCGTTGTGGAGGCGTTCGATATTTTGGTCAGCCGGTACAAGGATCCGTTGACCAACTACATCTATCGGTTTCTGGGTGACATGAAGGAGTGTGAGGATCTGTTGCAGGAGACCTTCCTTCGTGTTTACCGCAACCGCCATTCCTATCGTCGGATTGCAAAATATTCGACATGGTTGTACACGATTGCCGGCAACCTGGCACGTTCGGAGTACCGCAAGCGCAAGCGCCGGCGGTTGTATTCGCTTCAGTCCGTGAACCGGGATGAAGAGGAGTATGAGGTCGAGATTCCGGATGAGCAGTTTTCGCCGGACCGGCACACCGAAAGTGTGATACAGGATCACTACATCCAGGAGGCCTTGAAGGAGATCCCGCAGGAGTTTCGCGAGGTTGTGGTGTTGCGCGACGTGCAGCAGTTGGCTTACGAGGAGATTGCGGAGATTACCGGATTGCCGATGGGCACGGTGAAGAGCCGGATCAACCGCGGTCGCACCAAGCTGCAGGCGCTGTTGAAGGATATCTACTCGCCGCAGTCTGAGGAGGAGTAGGGGGAGTGTGGATGTGTGGAAGTATGGATGTATGGATGTGAAAAGGTGAAAACGTACCGCCAACCTTTCACGCCACGCCAACATACGTAAGGGCGCAGTGTACTGTGCTCGTTCGTGCACGGCCGCAACGACACATCTGCCGGCGAAAACATTCCGCCATCCTTTCACGCCACGCCAACATACGTAAGGGCGCAGTGTACTGTGCTCGTTCGTGCACGGCCGCAACGACACATCTGCCGGACATAACAACGGCTCCCCACGCCCCTTCCTGCAACGCAAAACCTGTCCCGGGAAACCTTCGCGGTCAGACATCTCCGAACTTCCGGCCCGAGAACAAAAAAATCCGGGAACGATCCAAATTTGTCCGGTGTTGGAAGAAGACAACCTTGTCAGAAACGAGCCCGGAAATTCGTGCCTATGACGAAAGGATACGACCCGGAATCATCTCAACACGACTGTATGCAATTGGACGTCCTGCTCGCCGAGTATGTGGACGGAACGATTGACCCGGTTGTACGCGAGGTGTTCGAGGAGCTCATGGCTCAGGAGCCTGAGGTAGCCGATCGCGTCGAGCGGTTGGTTCGGGTGCGTCGTTGGCTTTGCGGTCTTGGTTGCCGGTGTGCCGCACCACCCGGATTCGAATCACGTTTGAAGCAGCACATCGAGGAGGAATCCGGGCACAGCGAGGCTGGTGCGACCAACGGGCTCATCTACACCTCATTGGTGACGCTCGTGGTATTGACGCTATTGGCCGGTAGTGCGGCATATTCGATCATGATGACGGATGTCGCAGATGTGGCGAAGCAAACGGAGGGGCTGGTGCCGCAGCGCCTGCAGCGGAGCGACCTGTCCCCTTCTTATCTCGATGCCGCCGGTGGAGTATGGCGTATATCGAAGGATGTGTATCCCTGGGCGCTTTCCGGCGCGGTGATGGTGTCTCACGGCTCGCGCCTGAAAGCCGTACCGGCGGAAACGCTGCAGACGGGCCGCGTAGAGGCGATACCGCTGACGGTCCCTTAGTTGCTTCTGCTGCCCGCTGGTGCGTACATTTGGCATCCTGAAAAAAGAGGGGCCCTTAGCTCAGTGGTTTAGAGCGCTCGCCTCACACGCGAGAGGTCACTGGTTCGAATCCCGTAGGGCCCACTAGAGGAAG
>CAZIIP010000390.1:0-3397 GCA_964539455.1 uncultured Rhodothermales bacterium | reverse complement strand
ATATCCAGAGACTTTTCTTTCGCCTTGTCGATCGCATCCTTGAGGGTGGTGGCGTAGGACACGCCATAGGTGCCGGGTGGCTTTTCGAGATAGGCCGACAGCAGCACCCGGTCGCCCGGATCGTTGTCTACCACCAAAACCCGAAGGGCTTTGTTTGTTTGCTTACCTGCATCGCTGCTTTGGTTCTCATGCATCGCTCATTACTCCTCTGTCGTATATAGAGACACATATCAACGCCAGGACCGCCATGAGACGCGCGTTACCGCGTCCCCTGAAAAGTCGCCGTTATCAGCATGCCGTTTTTGGTGTCCCTTTGTAGAACGGAGAGTTTCTGCTACTCCGGAGCATACCTTACGACGGAAAACCAGAAACTTTCAATGCCCTTGACGATCCTGGCGAAGCCGGCGAGATCAATGGGTTTGGTCACGTAAGCACTGGCCTGTAAGTCATAAGAGCGGATCACATCCTCCTCCGCTTCCGAGGAGGTCAAAACAACCACCGGGATGCGGCGGAGTTTGGGATCTTCCTTCATCTCCATCAACACTTCCCGGCCGTCCTTTTTCGGCAGATTCAGATCCAGAAGTACGAGATCGGGCTTCTGAGTGTCCGCATATGCGCCCTCGTTTCGCAGAAAGGCCATTGCCTCGACACCGTCTTCGACGACGTGAATTTCGTTCAGGATTTTCGACGAGGCGAGGTTCTCCTTCGTCAGATCCGCATCCGCCGGATTGTCTTCAACGAGCAGGATGTTGATGCTCCTCGGCATGGTGGGTTGGCCTCGATTGGTTTGGAACAGGTAAGCTAAATGTAAAGTGCGCGCCTTTACCCGGCATGGACGCCACCGCTATTGATCCGCCGTGACGCTCGACGATTCGTTTCGCCAAAGCCAAACCGGCACCCCGGCCGGGGTATTCATCGCGACTGTGTAGCCGTTGGAAGATGACAAAAATGCGATCGTGGTGCTTCGGGTCGATGCCGATACCGTTGTCGGACACCGTAATCTCCGCCCGTGATTCCCCCGTGCGCCCCGAAACCTCGATATCAGGCGGATTCTCCTTGCGAAAGGTAAGTGCATTTTTGATGAGGTGGTGAAACACCACGCGTAGCTGCTCCGGGTCTGCGTATACCTCCGGCAGGTCTCGCACCGTGACCGTCGCATGTTCGGCCTCGACTTCGCGCTGCAATTCGCCGAGTACCTCTGCCACAATTCCGCTGCAGCCAACCGGTTCGAAAGGGCCTCCACGCGATACGATCCGTGAATACGCGAGCAGATCGCCGATCATCTTTTGCATGCGCCTGGCCCCGTCGACGGCATAGCCGATGTAGTGTTCGGCCTTCTCGTCGAGTTGTGCCCCGTAGCGTTGTGCCAGCAATTCACTGAATCCCACAATCATTCTCAAGGGCTCTTGCAGGTCATGAGACACGACGTAGACCATCTCCTCGTGCTGGTCACGGACACGTTGCAGTTCTCGCTCGCTCGCCACGCGTTCGGTGATGTCCGACATGATCCCAAGCAGCGCAACGGCGGCGCCATCATCGCTGAGCAGAAGGGTCTTACAAAGGTTGAACGAGCGCTCCCGTCCGCGCAGTGTCACGGTTTCCTCGGTATTGACCGGCTCTTGTGTCTCCCAGACGCGCTTTTCCTCTTCCATCAGCCTTCGAGCAAACGCTTCCTCAAAAAAGTCCTTCTCGGTTTTGCCCACCATGTCGCCGGTATGCACGTTAAGATCGGCTGCAAGTACCTCATTTGCGCAAAGATATCGGTGCTGCCTGTCCTTCACGTAGGCCCGCTCGGGCAGGTTATCCAGTATTTGTCTGATGATATTCAGATCTGCCGTCAACTGCTCGGGCATAGTTCACACAATCGAATACGAAACGAAGCGACACCGTGTCGAGACCGGTCCCTTGCATGCGGGCTGCCGCCGATACCGCTATCGCCGGAGAACTGCGACTGCCCAAAATGCCGATTCGAAACCGTCCAACGTGGAGGACCGATTCGGTATGAAGCCGTTCTCGTTCACCATCGGCTGGAAAAATATATTGGAGAAGGGAGCGGTTGACAACTGTGGCCGCCATATTCGAACGAGCCGTGCCGATCGGAGGCGCCACGGCACGTTCGCCCGCCGGCCGGCGAACCGGCTTTTGACAGTATTGCTGCAAAGAGGTTGGCATAAACACCCATCCGCCGTACATTTAATAAGATAGGTGTCCCGTGAATGACAGAGAGGCAATCTCCCGCATGGGAATTTTCGTCCCGGGACACTGGAGCGACACATACAGATAAAAGTCCGAGGCAGACACATGGAGGCACCATTCATCCATGGCCGGACCGGGGATTCCCGGTGCGAGGGCGCTTCACAACACCCAAAACGCGACTCAAACGGAGAGGCGGAGAGCGCGAAAGCCGTTTCACTGGTGCTCCATAGTCTTGCCGATCCCGTCTATGTGGCGGACCGGGAGCACTTTCGAATCCTCTATGCGAACGATGCCTGTTCCGAAAGCTGGGGAGCGGATTCAGTTGGTAAAACGTGTTATCGGCGCATCCACAATCGCGAGACGCCCTGCGCCCATTGCACCAGGTCGAATGGAGAAGATGCAAACCCGTTGGTTAACTGGGAGCACCACAATGATGTAACGGGCAAATGGTATCGCTGCCGGCAGGTAGACATTCCCTGGCCGGGAGATGTGCGTGCCACATGCATCCAGATGACGGATATCACGGCGTTCAAGTCCGCCGAGTTTGCACTGGCGGAGCGTGTGAAAGAGCTTTCGTGTCTCGGACGCATTTCGTCGCTCCTCAGCGGTGCACGCGTCAATGCCGAGGTGATGAACGGCGTCGCGGAGATTCTGTCATACGGGACCCAGTATCCGGCCGTTACGAGAGTCAAAATCGTGGTCGATCACGAGCCGTTCAGCTCACTGCCTTTCGAGCCGACGGAGTGGGTGCTGAAGGCGGATCTCTTCGCCGGGGGCGTACGCCGCGGGTCCGTGCAAGTATACTACCTCGAGAAACTTCCGGAACTGTATGAAGGGCCGTTTCTGAAGGAGGAACGGTCGTTGATCGACAACGTGGCCCGGATGCTGGGCGAAGCGATCCGAAGGAGCGAATCCGAGCGTTTGTACAAAGATCTGTATGAAAATGCACCGGATATGTACGCGAGTGTGGATCTGCAGACCCATCTTGTGGTCCAGTGCAACCAAACGCTGCTCCGCAAACTCGGCTATAGCCGTGAAGAGGTGATCGGGCAGTCCATCATTGATCTCTATGCGCCCGGATCGGTCGAACGGGCCCACAACCTCTGCACGGCATTCGCGGAAACGGGTAGTGTGGAGGATGAAGAACTGCAACTGCAGTGTAAGGACGGACCAGTGCTGGATGTAAACCTTCATGTCACGG
>CAZIIP010000389.1:0-3400 GCA_964539455.1 uncultured Rhodothermales bacterium | reverse complement strand
TGAAAAGCGCCTCTTCACGGTAAGAGAATCGTCCGAGTTGCACGCTTTTGTTCAGGCACCCGACGCAGTTTTCGAGAGCAGGTTTGTCTGTCAGATGGTGCTCCAACTGCGGGAGCAAGGCATTCCGCTGTCGTCGATGGCGGTACTCTTCCGCAACAGCCATGGTTCATACGATTTGGAAGTAGCACTCAACCAGCGAAAAATCCCGTACGTCAAATACGGAGGTTTGCGCCTTACCGAAGCGGCGCATGTAAAGGATGTGCTGGCCTACTTCAAGGTCGTGGAGAATCCCATCGATGTAGTGGCATGGAATCGGGTGCTGCGTCTCATCGACGGCATCGGACCCAAAAGTGCCCAGCGCATAATCGACCGGATTGCCTCCTCCCCTGATCCCCTGTCCATCGGCACATCCGATCTGCTTCCGGCGCTCCGGGCTCGACTGACCGACCTCCAGGAGATGTTGCAATCGCTCAAAGTTGCGGAGCCCGTGTCGCGTCAGGTCGAATCGGTGATCCGGTACTATGAACCGATTCTGGAGCGCGTCCACATGGACGACGCACAAAAGCGCAAGGACGATCTCGATCGCTTCCTGGCTCTGTCGGAGAACTTCGAGAGCCGCACCCGGATGCTACAGGATCTGGCGTTGGATCCGCTCGATCTGACCGCGGTCGATTCCGAGGCGGTGGAGCGAGACGAGGCGCCTCTCGTACTGTCGACGGTACACTCCGCGAAAGGTCTGGAATTCGATTCGGTCTTTTTGATCCAGACGCTGGACGGCATATTGCCCTCCAGTTTTGCACTCGATAAGCCGGAAGAACTCGACGAAGAACTCCGGTTGTTATATGTTGCACTTACACGAGCCGAAAACCGGCTGTTTATTTCGTATCCGGTCATCCAACAGCGACCGCGCTTTGGGGACTATTTCTCAAAACCGACGCGCTTTCTGGAAGGAATCCCGGAAAAGCTGTTGGAACCGTGGTCGCTTGTAGAAGAGCGAGCGACCGAATAACCGCAATACATGTTTGTTCCAGACCGGACACAACTGTCACGCGCTACGGATCTGCACACACTCCCGGACCATCAGGTCGACATCGGGAAGGATACCGTACGCCTTGTCAGTTGTGGCCTCGACGAGATCGAAGAGGTACGACTTCTTAACCGGATCATCTTCGGGGAAGAGCGGATTATCAACTCGTTCGACAAACCCGATGTGTTGATCCTTCTCGCGTTCGTCAATGACAAACCGGCCGGATTTAAAATCGGTTACGGTGAAAGCATGACACGTTTCTACAGTGCTAAGGGCGGCGTGCTCGACGGATACCGACGCCGCGGTATTGCCAGAATGCTTCTCACGGAGATGGAGTCGATCGTCAAATCCCTCGGTTACAAAAAGCTCGCCTACGACACCTTTCCGAACCGGAATCCCGGAATGGTCATACTGGGCCTGAATACGGGTTTCAAGGTAATTCACACCGACTTCAACCATGCCTATCACGACCACCGGATCCGTTTGGAGAAGAATCTCTAGGAGGCTGTCGGACTTTCGGCGTAAGTATTTTATTTACGACAAATCTATCACGACGCTAATCGCACTTAAGTCCAATAAAAACAAAACGGATATTTTTCAAGTCCGACAGCCTCCTAGCATCCACACGGCACTTTTGCTCCGTCCCGCCAAAATACAGGTACCCGGTGTTGCGGTCTGCCGGCGAACCGTCATCGATTTTTCTCCACGAATGGTCTGTCCCCAATGAATCGCAGAGGCTTCTTATCGTGTTGGGGCGGCGCCGCTGTGCTGTCTACCTGTACCGGACAGCGACGTGCCGGACCCGATCTCGTCGTTGTCGGGGGTGGGGTAGGCGGCTGTGCAGCAGCCCTGGCGGCTTTGCGGCTCGGTTTGCAGGTTGTGCTGACGGAGGAAACGGAATGGATCGGGGGACAACTGACCGCGCAGGCTGTACCGCCCGATGAGCACCGCTGGATCGGGCATGCCGGCTCGTCTGCGTCATATCGCGCTTTTCGGTCGGCGGTCCGAAACCGATACCGCCAAATGCCGGGACTGAGGACGGCCGCCGCCGCGACGGAGGATCTGAATCCGGGTGGATGTGCCGTGTCCACCGTGTGTCACGAACCGCGCGTCGCACTCGACGTGATCGAGGAAATGCTCGTCTCGGTTGCCCGGGGACGACTCGAAGTCCTTCGTGAATACCGTCCGGTGGCGGCCGATGTAGATGGCGACCGCCTCCGTGCACTTGTGGTGCAGCACCGGAGAAGCGGAGAACGACGGACGCTGGAAGCTCCCTATTTCCTGGATGCAACGGAAACCGGAGACTTGCTTCCTCTGGCCGGAGTCGAATATGTTACCGGCGCGGAAAGCCGGGGTGAAACGGGAGAGTTGCACGCCCCGGAGAAAGCCGATACCGACAACATGCAAGCGGCGACGTGGTGTTTTGCGATCGGCTATCGGGCGGGCGAAAACCATACAATCGAGAAACCCGCATCCTTCGATACGTGGCGGACGTATGTCCCGCAGCTTTCACCGCCCTGGCCGGGTCGGCTCTTCGATTTTACCTACAGCAATCCGCTTACACTCGAGCCGCGCACACTTGCGTTCGATCCGAGACCGGACGCAGCCACCGAGCAGCTCAATCTGTGGATCTACAGGCGTTTGATAGATCCGTCTCTGTACGTGGGTCCGAACCGGCCGGACGCGGTGACGCTGGTTAACTGGCCGCAAAACGACTATCTGGAGGGTAACCTTTTCGGCGGTTCACCGGAAACAAATCAAAGACATCAAAAAGCCGCGCAAGGGCTCTCGCTTTCCCTGCTGTATTGGCTGCAAACCGAGGCGCCGCGCCCCGACGGTGGCCTTGGATGGCCGGGCCTGGTGCCGCGAGGGGACATTACCGGAACCCCGGACGGTCTTGCCATGCAACCCTACGTTCGCGAATCGCGCCGCATAAAAGCGGTGACCACCGTTTGTGAACAGCATGTAGGCTTGGAGGCACGGATGGAAGCGACCGGTCTTCCCGCCGACGAAGTCAAGGCTTTTCCCTTTCCGGACACCGTCGGCACCGGCTACTACCGTCTCGATCTCCATCCTTCGACAAGGGGCGACAACTACGTCGACATCCCGTCCCTTCGGTTTCAGGTGCCTATGGGAGCCCTGCTTCCGATCCGCGTGAACAACCTGCTGCCGGCATGCAAAAATATCGGAACGACACACATCACCAACGGGTGTTACAGGCTTCATCCGGTCGAATGGGTGATCGGTGAGGCGGCGGGTACAATCGTTTCATTCTGCATCGACTGTGGGGAGCCGCCGCGCCACGTTCGGGATAAGCCGCGCCTCATGGCCGATCTGCAATGCCTGTTGAAACGTGAAGGTGTGGACTGCTAC
>CAZIIP010000388.1:0-3423 GCA_964539455.1 uncultured Rhodothermales bacterium | reverse complement strand
CGCAAGCCACCTGGGGGTATCTGCCGGCAAGCCCTTCTCGCCCGATCCGTCGGGGCGGACGAAAAACGTTTCCGTCACGGAAAACGGACCCTTCCGGGCCTTTCCGCGCGCCACCTGGAAGCCGTTGTCTGCAACAATCATCCTCGACCACTCCACGCGTCCTTCCCCGATCACCTTGAAGAGGAGACTCGCAAGCCCGGTCGTGGGACGCCCCCAGACACCGCGCACCTGATCGTAAATGAAAAGATCTGAGAAATAGACCAGCCGTTGTTTGATCAGGCGCTTGTACGTGACTTTCAGCTTCGGATTGGACAGCGTGTCTTCAAACGAATATTGTGACGGGAGATCTGGAGTCTCGGGCCAACCGAGCTGAACGCTTACGGCAAGGTCCGGCCGCTTGCCGGCGTCAACGGACTTGACGACCGCATCGACGCCGTAGTCGATCAATACGTCCTGGCGATGTGCGTACGCCAATCTCACATGCAGCGGTAGCGCTGCCGGTTCAAGCCCCGACAAATCCAGCACGGCATGCCTCTTAATTGCATATCAATAAACATTGCCTGGTATTTCGTTATATATCAGTAAATAGTTGCAGAATTGAGGTATCCGTCATATTCTATTAATCATACTTGTGATTACCTAAATATGGGTTGTTTGTAAAGGAGCTGCAAGCCTTGAAACTCGACGCCGTCCATATCGAGATCCTTCGCCACCTGCGGGATGGGCGCAAGTCGTTCAGTGATATCGCGGGCGCCCTGTCGGTGACGGAAAACACCGTACGGTCTCGGGTGAATCGCCTGCGGAAGAGCGGGGTTTTGGATATCACCGGGCTGATCGAGCCGGACGCGCTGCCGGGTCACAAGCTCGTGATCATGGGCATCAAGCTGAGCGGCATGAAGCTGGTGAAGAAGGCCGCAGAATTCGGCAAACTGCCGGGCGTGGTGAGCGTCAGCGTGGTCACGGGACGCTATGACCTCATCCTCCAGGTGCTCATCTCCGGTGACCATGGCCTGCTGGACTTCTTTACCGAACAACTGGATCCGATTTCCGGCATACAGTCGGTTGAGACCTTTGTCAGCTACAAAAACATCCGTGTCAGGGTGCCCTACATCCTGGATCCGGAGGAGGAAAAATGACGATGCGCATTGTTGTACTGGACGGATATACCTTGAATCCGGGAGACAATCCATGGAATGAAGTGGCCGCCTTGGGTGAGCTCGAGGTCTATGACCGGACACCGCCGGAATCCGTCGTTGAACGGGCAAAGGGTGCCGACATCCTGCTCACCAACAAGACGCCGGTCAGCGCCGAAACCCTGCAGCAACTCAATACCCTCAAGTTCATTGCAGTGCTCGCTACCGGATACAACATCGTCGATGTCGAGACGGCGAAGGCGCGCGGCATCCCGGTTTCCAATGTGCCGGTGTACGGTACCGATTCGGTTGCCCAGTTCGTGTTCGCACTGGTGCTCGAGCACGCACATAGCGTGAAGCATCACAGCGATGCGGTGAAAGAGGGAGCCTGGGCAAGAAGTGAAGACTTCTGCTTCTGGGATATGCCACTGATAGAGCTTCGCGGCAAAAAGATGGGGATTGTGGGATTCGGCCGCATTGGTCAGCGTACGGGTGCGCTGGCCAACGCCTTTGGCATGGAGGTGCTGGCGTACGACATCGATCGGAGTGCCGAGCCCGGCTATCCCTTCGATTGGCGGGAGCTCGAGAGCCTCTTCGAGGAAGCCGACATCGTCAGCCTGCACTGCCCGCTGACACCCGAAAACGAAGGGCTGGTGAACCGGGATCTGCTGGTTCGCATGAAGCCCGCCGCATTCCTCGTGAACACTGCCCGCGGGCCGCTCGTCAACGAACAGGATCTGGCCGATGCCCTCAACGCCGGCCGAATTGCAGGCGCCGCCTGCGACGTGGTCAGCAGTGAACCGATCACTGCCGACAATCCACTGCTGAAGGCCAAAAACATCACCCTCACCCCGCACATTGCCTGGGCCACCCGCGAGGCACGTGCCCGGCTGATGCAGATGACCGCTGAGAACGTGCGCGCCTTTTTGGCCGGTGCGCCTATCAACGTCGTGAACGACTGACGAAGCAGCCTGCTAACAAGGAGGGACCGCTATGAATCTGGCAGAACGACTACGTCTGTTGGGTACCGAAACGGCTTTTGCCGTTTCCGCCGAGGCGGCCGCACACGAGGCGGCCGGCCACTACGTCTATCCGTTTCACCTCGGGGACATGAACATGCGGACGCCCGGGAATATCATCGCTGCAGCGGAACGGGCCATGCGTGATGGAAAGACCGGCTATTGCCCGAATTGCGGCATTCCGGAACTGCGCGAGGCGCTGGCAGCCGACATCAACGCCTCACACGGCACCGGCTACACGGGCGCAAACGTGGCCGTCCAGCCCGGGGGCAAGCCGGTCATCGGCAAGTTCATCCTGGCCTTGATGAATCCGGGCGACGAGGTGCTCTACCCCAACCCGGGTTACCCCATCTACGAATCACAGATCGAGTTTCACGGGGGCAAAGCCGTTCCGTATGCCTACCGTCCGGGTGCCGAAAACTTCCGCATTGATATCGACGCGATCGAACAGGGGATCACCGATCGCACGCGGATTCTGATCGTCAATGACCTCAACAACCCGACCGGAGCCGAGGCACAACCCGAAGAGCGGGCCCGGCTGGCGGATCTGGCTAACAGGCACCATCTCGCCGTGCTCCTCGACGAGGCCTATTTCGACATACGCTACGAGGGACAATCCACCTCCATCATATCCGAGCCCGGTATGCAGGAACGCAGCATACTGCTGTATACCTTCTCCAAGAAATTCGCGATGACCGGCTGGCGGCTGGGGGCGGCCGTGGGACCGGTCGGTGTGATCGATGCCATCGCCAGGCTCAATGTCAACGACGAATCGTGTTCGAATCATTTCATTCAGCATGCGGCCGTCGAAGCGTTAACCGGTGACCAAAGTGGACCGCATGCGATCATCGACGAGCTGCGACGAAGGCGCGATATGTGCGTGGAATTGCTCGAGGCGATGCCGGGAGTGCAGTGCTACCGTCCCGGGGCCACCTTCTACCTGTTCCCGGACGTGACCGAGGCCATGGCAACAAAAGGGATGGACGAATACGAGGAATTCCGAAAAGCCGTGCTCCGCGAAACCGGTGTCTCGTTCTGCACCCGGCTTCATTTCGGCAAGGCCCAACCCGGCGAAGACCGCAAATACATTCGCTTTGCCTACAGCGGGATCGATACGGAGCAGATCGAGGAGGGACTCGGAAAACTGCATGCCTACCTGAGCCGGTAGCGACATCGTAACACGATCGGCCTATTCTATGTCCTAGGAGTTTGTCGGAATTGAAACATAGACATTTGTTATTATTGCACTCAAGTGCAATTAGCGTCGTGAC
>CAZIIP010000387.1:0-3435 GCA_964539455.1 uncultured Rhodothermales bacterium | reverse complement strand
TTGGGAAATACGTCGAAGGCCAATGCTGCATTCGGCGTATCCGCACACTATGGAGAGCATGTGTTCGATTTTGCGCCGCTGAATCCGGGCTACGACAAGCGATTGGAGACGTGGTCCGTGAACGGTGACGGCCGAATCGATCTGGGTGGCTTTGGCGTGCAGGGTGAAGTATTTACGGGGACCAATCTCGGTGCCTACCTCGGAGGGGTACTCCAGGGTATATGCGATTGCCGGGAACAGGATGCGCGTTCAACCGGCGGATGGGTCGACGTGTTTGCCGATCTGGCTCCGACCGTACATGCGCACGCCGGCTTCGGCATAGACGATCCGAAGGACGAAGATTTTGGTTTCGACCACAAGCGCACCTACAACCGTTTCATTTTTGCCAACATCTCCGTCAATGTCACGAAGCAGTTGCTCATGGGTGTCGAGGGCAGCCACTGGCGGACGGAATACAAAGCACTGGAAACGGGAGAGGCGTTTCACGCGAACGTGATGGCCCGCTACAGCTTCTGAGGAATTCGTACTGGTTAATTATTAATTATTTACCTTTGGAAGGTCGTGACGGGCCAGTCACATCTATCGTCAACGTGAGTCGTGTCGCCCGCGCCGGTATGCCGCAAATTTGAGAACCTGCGGCGGACTTCTGCGATTATATAGGGACATGCTTCGTCAATAAAAATCTCCTCATAAACCATCACACACCTTGCCATGAAGACCTACACGATCCTGTTCGCACTGTTGGTATCATCATTGGTCCTTTCCAGTTGCACACCGGCTGAAGAACCGGCCGGTGAAGCGGGTGAAATGGACGCGGCCGGCGTCGTTCTCGAGGAGCGATGGATATTGTCTGAAGGTTTCGACAGACCGGAATCCGCTATTTACGATGCAGAGAGAGACGTGATATACGTTTCCAATATTGTTGGAGAGGCGGACGCCATGGATGGCGACGGCTATATTGCGAAGGTGTCGGCAGACGGCGAAATGGTTGAAACGCGCTGGGTCGATGGCCTCGATGCCCCGAAAGGGATGGCAATTCGGGAAGGCACCTTGTATGCGACGGACAACAACGCACTGGTCTTGATAGACGTCGCCGAGGCCATAGTAACCGACCGGTACGAAGTGGAGGGTGATGCCTTTCTGAACGATGTGACGGTTGGTCCCGGCGGAGATGTTTTTGTGAGCGATTCCCGGTTCAGCAAGATCTACAAGATGGGGGAGGAGGGCTTGGAGATTTGGCTTGAGAGCCCTCAAATAGAGATGCCGAACGGTCTGCACGTCATCGGTGACGCGCTTTACGCCGTGGCGGGAGACAGCACGCAGGAGGATCCGGGAGCGTCGCGCTACATGCAACGCATATCGCCGGCCGACAAATCGGTCAGTGTCGTGTACGATACCGAACCCCGGGGCGCCCTGGATGCCGTTGAACCGGACGGACAGGGCGGCATCTTCGTGTCCAACTGGGGCAGCGGCGAACTCATGCACTTCGACGAGCGCTCGGGATACACCGTTCTCCGTCAGCTCGGCCAGGGCTGCGCCGATGTCGATTACGTCGCGGAGACCGGGATGTTGTACGTCCCGGTCATGATGGATCACGAGTTGAGGGCGTATAGCGTGACGTTGCCGTAGGCGGGCTGTGTGATCACGGAGTCCTCAATTCAAATTGCCGCATTGAAATGCGGGAGTGAATGTTCTGGATTTTATTGATATCCCCGGATAGCCTTGCCCTTTAATTCCTCTCCGCCACGCGGAGGGGACCGCGGGGGAGGTGTCTTAGGAAAGCCGGAAACACATCTTTAGGGCAGTGAAGGATTCGTGTACGAGTACGTGTACGGTTGAAGCGCCGCATGACGGCTATGCAGTCGGGGTTATGATTTTGTCAAAGAACCAGGAGTTAGTAGTCAGGAGTCAGAAATTGGAACCACACGCAGAGAATGCCTCGCGTGGTGTACGTGAACGGTCGGAGGGAGCAAGCAACGAGCCGTTCGTATGGCAATGAACCAGGAGATAGCAGTTAGGAGTCAGTAGTTAGTTTTTGCCATTCCCGCCCCCGATTCCTATCGTTCCCCCATCCCTGCGGACCATCACCATGGAACGATGAAAAACGCCCGCTCCCGACGTGACTTCATGAAATCCGCTGCACTGGGCGCTATCGGCACCGGCGCCATGTTGGGCAAAGAGGAGAAGAGTTTCGCGGCGGCCAGGCCAGGGCTGGATGCTTCGATCGATACGTCGTTTGGCGAAGGGGAAATGCCGGTCGGGAGAATCGGTGACGTCACGGTCAGCCGGATAATCTTCGGCGGCAACATTTTGAGCGGGTATGCGCACAGCCGGGACCTGGTGTATGTCTCGAGTCTGATGCGCGAGTACAACACGGTGGAACGCATACTCAATACGCTCGATCTGGCCCAGGCGGCGGGCATCAACACATTGTTGTCCGATCCATGGGAGCGTCCGGCGGAAGTCATGACCCGCCACTGGGGTGAGCGTGGCGGCGGGTTGCAGTGGATCATCGACTGTCGTCCGGAAGAGGAGGACATCCGTGTGAAGATCGACGAGGCGGTGGGAAAGGGCGCTTCCGCGATCTACGTGAATGGCGAGTGGGCGGGGGACTGGGTGCTGGACGGCAAGGTGGACTTTTTGGCGAAGAGTGTGGAGTACATTCGGTCTCAGGGCTTGCCGGCCGGGATCGGCGGGCACCTCCTGGACGTGCCGGTGGCGTGTGAGGAAGCCGGGATCCGTCCCGATTTTTACATGAAGACGTTCCACAACCACGACTACTGGTCTGTAGGTCACAACCGGGAGCACGACAACGTGTATTGTCGGAGGCCCGAGGAGTGTGCTGCGTTCATGAAAGAGATCCCGGTGCCCTGGATCGCGTTCAAGACGATGGCTGCCGGAGCGATTGCACCGGAAATTGCGTTCGATTATGCTTTAAAGAACGGCGCGGATTTTTTGTGCGTCGGCATGTTCGATTTCCAGCTGGCGCAGGACGTGCGGACGTTCAAGGAAACGTGGCCGGTGTGTGAGGGGAGGGAGCGGCCGTTGTATGGGTAACCGCTGAACGTGGAGTAGCAAGCTCCGGCGAAGGCCGGGGTTCAGCGTTCATCGCCGGAACGGAGGTTGTTTCGGCGCCACAGCTTTGTGAGCAAGCGTGCGAACAAAAAGAACAAATCGGTGTGAACGCTGATCCATCAAGCACCCAGAGCTGATTATTGACGTTCGTACCAGCAGAAAGCCAATCGATGAATGAGCCCGCTGAACGATAAACCAGATGAACGCTGAACGATAAACGCCCTCAGCCGGAGTGGTGGAATGGTAGACACAAGGGACTTAAAATCCCTTGGGCGTAATCGCCCGTGCGGGTTCGACTCCCGCCTCCGGTACGATATTTTGTCTTAGGCCTCTATAGAGCCAAGGAAAGTGATATTGGGC
>CAZIIP010000386.1:0-3487 GCA_964539455.1 uncultured Rhodothermales bacterium | reverse complement strand
ACTGGATCCTGTTGACGGGCCGATGCAGGTCGGCGAATGGGGCGGCCGGGAGGTCAACGGACTGATGCGTGGCTGGGGAGGCGGTGACCGGTAAGACGCCTACAGCATGGAATCGATGGTGGCTCTTCCCTATCTGTTTCCGGTCCTGCGATACGACACGCGGTATGCGGAGGCGATCGGCCGGTATGCGCTCAGTCTGGCGGCGAACATGCGCTGGTTTTATCCGGCCTATATGCCGCTGGAACAGCAGGGTCGGCCGGATCTGCATCCGGCCGTACCGTACGAGAGACTGTCGCGTGAGGAGAACGGTCAGACGCCCTTTGCGGGAGGTGATTTCGGCAGTCAGCGTTCCATCTACGGAGGGGCGTATGCGTTATGGTTCGGCGAGATGATCCATCCGACGGAGGACGACTACATCCTGCAACTCGATCTCTCCAAGACCGATTTCCTGTCGGATGCATCGTACCCGACGTATCTCTATTACAATCCCTGGCCGGAGGCGCGGGACGTGACGCTGGATTTGGGCGATGGGACCTACGATATCTACGAAACGACCCGGCACGAGTGGCCGGCGGAAGGTGTACGGGCGAGCACAAATGTAGAGATCCCCGGCGAAGGTGCCCGTATCGTGGTGGTGGTGCCGTCGGGTGGTGAGCGGACGGTTGAGGATGGCGTGTTGTACGTGGACGGGATCGAGGTGGCGTACGGGGTGGAGGTTGGGGATGTGAGGAGGTGATAAGGTGATTGGGTAAGAAAGTGAAGGCGTAAATCACGATAGGCACCAATCCCAACCCCGTACCGGGCGCAGTGCACTGTGCCCGGGAAGGCTATGCCTCCATTATTTGGCACCGGAGCGATCTAAGGGCACCAATCCCACCCTAATCTCGAAACCTCTCTCGTAAATAACGCTATAACGATAAAACGCTATATAGCTTATTTCTCATGCCTGACAAGAGCAAACGCGTAACGATCTATTTCCAGCCGGATTTGCACAAGGCGCTCCGGCTACGATCGGCCGAGACCGAGGAGCCGGTCTCGAATCTCGTAAACGAGGCGGTTCGGGCATATCTCCGGGAAGATGCGGAGGATTTGGAGGCGATGGAGGCGCGCAAGGAAGAGCCGACGATCAGCTTTGAGGCGTTCGTGAAACAACTCAAGGCGGATGGCAAAATATGAGATCGAACTGAAGAGGTCGGCCACCCAAGAGATCCGGAAGATCCGGGACCACCGTTCGCGAAGGCGCATTCTCGAGCGGATAGAACAACTCGCAGAAGATCCCCGTCCACCGGGATCCGTCAAACTCACCGGATCAGATTATTATCGTATTCGGACCGGCGACTACAGGATTGTGTATGAGATACGCGACAAGGTCCTGGTGGTCATCATAGTCCGCGTCGGACATCGCCGGGAGGAGTATCGCTGGTAGTCTACCATCTCACCTCTCTACGTAATAGATTGCGTACTCCGCGCAATTTTGTGCGCCCAAAATCAACCGGCATAACCCATGCCCACCCCCGATTACGTCCTTCTCTCCTGGATTGCCCGCAACAACGATCCCTATGTCCGTCGACGTGACGACAGCTTCGTGGTCGACGATTCCGGCTCCTTCATTCCCGGACCCACGCTCGGCGTTTTGTTTGATGAAGATTCGCCCTATAGAGGCAAAATCAGCGATGTCGTGTTGCTGGCGCGGCTTTATCAGGAGGATGGGAAAAAGGACATCGAAAGGCGCATCGTACGGGAGACAAAAAGCGTGATCCAGGAGCGGGACGGGTCCATACAGATCCACGATCGCTACTGGAAGGGAAAGAGTCCTGTCGACCACGGCACCATCTTTGCGTTTCTGCGGGACCGACTGCCTCAGATCCGGCTGCAGTTTGCCGGAAGGCCGCTGCTGATCAACGTCAGTCCCGGCACGCCGGCCATGCACACGGTCTGGGTTCTGATGGCGGAGACCGGCTATATCGATCCACCCTTCGAGATCGTGCAGGGTATACCAAAACAGCACCGCGAAAAAGGCCAGGGCGCGACGGTACCCGTGGATGTCGGCATCGAGACCTTTTACAAAACCTACCAGCGCACGCATCCGGAATATGCTTCTACCGAGGTGGACGAGGTGCGGTGGGACCTGACCCGCGCGCGGTCCGACAAACTCGTCGCGCTACGAGATGAAGCGATGCGCATGGCGGGCGTCAAAGTGCCGGTACTGATTCTGGGCGAACGGGGAACGGGAAAGACGACGCTGGCCGCGTGGATCCGCGCACACAGCACGTTTCGGAATCCGAAACTGGACGCACACTGGCCGATGGTCTCGTGTGGCCAGTTTACACCCGAGCTCATGCGTTCGGAAATCTTCGGGCACCGGAAGGGCGCGTTTACAGGTGCGGATGACGACTATACCGGGATTGCGTCGAAGGTGGATGGCGATACGCTCTTTCTCGACGAAATAGGAGACGTTGCCCGGGTCGTACAGCGTCTGTTGATCAGGGCGCTTGAGGAGAAGACGTTTACCCCGCTCGGATCTACAAAACCCGAGCAGAGTGATTTTCGATTGATCACGGCGACCAACCGTCCGTGGCACGAGCTCTCCGACAGGCTCGATGCGGACTTCCTGGACCGGATCAGCCTGTTCCGGCTTCGCATGCCGTCGTTGAGAGAAATTCCGGAAGATCTGGACTGGATGTGGGAGGATATTTTCAAACAGGCGGTGTCCCGGGCAGGCAGCCCTTCCATCTCGCTCCGACCCAAAGATCATAAACGGATCATCGAAGCGCTGCAAGCCCACCCGCTGCCCGGAAACCTCAGGGATCCCTATCGGATCGCCTACTATCTCATCGCGGCGATCAGCGATCCGCGAAAGCCGATGGATTACGAAGGGGCGGTCACCTACGCGCTCGAGCAGGGTCTGATGGCGGAATCTGCGGGTATGGACTTCGACACGCCGACACGGCAAATCGTCCGGGCGTATCTGGAGTACGGTACGCTCGATGGGGTACTCGACGTCCAGGGGACCATCGAGACAAAAACCGTCGACGACAACATCCGGCGATTCCTCGGGGAGGAGATCCGGCGCCTTGCCCGGCAACGGGACGTTGATCCGGAGGAGATTTGTGATGTGAGCAAGCGGACGTTGTTGAACTGGGTGGGGTAAGTGGGGTCCTACTTTCTTTTGACCGCAAAAGAAAGTAGGCAAAGAAAACTCGTCGGCTGAAAAAGCTGCGACGTCTGGACAAAACCTGGAAATCAGCACAGGTGCTTCATGTCGCAGCTTTTAATGCCGACATTTCGGAGTGCTCATTGGAATCTCATTGAGGCGATCTGCGCTATTTCCGTTACACGCTGCACGATCGGCATCTTCCCCTCCCCGTCTTCCCGCCGCAGGCCGGGAGGTGAGACGGTGATCTGCCTTTTTGCCTTTCATGCGGCATTAAAAACGAAGGCATATAGCACGGCACCTCAAGCGGCAAATTGTTCGTGCCTGAGTTTT
>CAZIIP010000385.1:0-3490 GCA_964539455.1 uncultured Rhodothermales bacterium | reverse complement strand
GGTAGACTTCCTCATATTTTAGACTCCGCCACAGTCTTTCGATGAATACGTTGTCGATCCCCGTCAAGTGCACCTGATAGATCGTTTCAGTCACGACGTTTTCGAGTGACGCATCCGTTTCATCCACTTCAGGGATGTGATTTTGATGTAATAACCTGTCGGCAGGCCTGGGGCGAGGATCGGGTCTATTTCTATGACGCAGACGGGGTTGCGATGAATCTGCCGGTGTCGTGGACGGATCTCTCTGCTGCTGACCCCTTTGTTGTGCTCGCGGCGGGAAGGTCTCTTTTCCGCATCGCTGACCTTGTTGACCTTCGGAGGCTTCTCACAACGATAGATACACCCGCTTCACCCCCTGCGTTAGATGTGTAAAGTAAAATGTGTCATTATGTAAATAAATTAATGTCGGCTATCGAGAGCCACATTGCCAGGCAAATGAATCATTTTGGAACAATAATAACCTATTGTCGACATATATGGCGTATATTTAGGTGGCCCTGGGGTCAGCAGTTGATTAAGTGTGACAATATTCACCTTACAGCTTATTATTACGCTATGTCCACCTCCAACGACAAAGAACGGGCGCTTCGCAGAAGCGGCACCTTTCATTCGAAGGCCGGAGCCGTAGGTGATGCGCAGTTTCTCGAACGCGCCTTCTTCGATGCACGCGACCTTATCCAGGTCAAGTACGAGATGCTTCGCCGCGTTAGCTCAGATGGCTGGAGTGTCAGCCGGGCGGCCGATCGCTTCGGCTTCTCTCGGCCGACATTCTATCAGGCAAAGAAAGCATTCGAGGAAGGTGGTCTCTTTGCCCTGGTGCCTGAGCGCCGAGGTCCACGCTCGGCTCGCAAACTCACGCCCGATCTGGTCAACTTCCTCAAGCAGCGGCTGGCAGAGGATCCGCGCCTCGGCTACGGGGAACTGGCCGAGGAGCTCGAGAGCCATGCAGGTGTTCGGGTCCACCCGCGTACGGTCAAGCGCCACTTGGAATCACAGCAAAAAAAACGATGAGCACTTCCGAGAGATATCCACTCAACGAGACCCTGACAGATGCCTACGAACGGATTCGTCGGCTGGCCGGGGAACCATCCAGCTGTCACGAACGCGGGATAGGCGTGGGACTCATTATGCAGCGCGGCATGTTCACATGGATACATACAATCGCCACCGGTATGCCTGTCGAAAGGCCTTTGTCCGATCGTGCCCAACAGCCGGCACGGCCGCTTGCGCCGGCAGCAGAGCGTGAACTCGTAAATACAATCGCGTCGATCATCACGGGTGCCTCTTCGGCGAGCCGCTCCTTCACTTCATCAATCCTGTGAGGATCTGAGATGCCCACAACGTATTCGTCGGCGTATGCACAGAAAGTTACCGCCTCCCACCTGGGTCGTGATGCCTATCTCTATGTACGCCAGTCTTCTCTGCGTCAGGTACTTGAGCACCAGGAGAGTACCGAGCGGCAGTACGCGCTGCGCGAGCGAGCGATTGCACTGGGATGGCCCACCGAGCGTGTGGTGGTCATTGACAATGATCTGGGTCAAAGCGGCGCATCGATCGACGGCAGGGAAGGTTTCCAGCGCCTCGTCGCCGATGTCGGCCTGGGTAGAGCCGGACTTGTGATGGGACTCGAGGTATCGCGTCTGGCACGCAACTCGAGCGACTGGCATCGGCTGCTCGAGATCTGCGCCCTCACCTCGACACTCATTCTCGACGAAGACGGCCTCTACGATCCGGCGCACTTCAATGACCGGCTGCTCTTGGGACTCAAAGGCACCATGAGTGAGGCTGAGTTGCATTTCCTAAAAGCACGCATGCGTGGCGGAGCCCTGAACAAGGCCAGACGCGGCGAGCTCAAGATGCCACTTCCAGTCGGCTTTCTGTACAACGAACAAGACAAGGTAATCCTCGATCCGGACCTGGAAGTACAGGCAAGCATCCGCGCCTTCTTCCTGGCATTCCGCCGTTTGGGGTCAGCCACAGCTACTCTTAAACACTTCCGTAGTCAGGAACTTCTCTTTCCCGCCCGTCTGCGACACGGTCCAAACAAAGGCCTTTTGCATTGGGGCCCGCTCACTCATACCCGGGCGTTGACGGCATTGCACAATCCACGATATGCAGGGGCCTTCTTCTACGGGCGCACCCGTTTGGTCAAGCGACCTGACGGCGGATCCAGTGCTCACGTCAAGGCGCGCGAGGACTGGATTGCACTTTTGCCCGATGCCCACGAAGGCTACATCACCTGGGAGGAGTTCGAAGCCAACGAGGCGCGGCTGCGTGAGAACGCTCACGGGTATGGATATGAGCGCCACAAGCGAGCACCTCGCGAGGGAGCGGCCCTCCTGCAGGGACTCGTCATTTGCGGGCGGTGCGGCAAGAGGATGAGCGTTCGCTATCATACTCGCAAGGGCGGTCAAGTCCCGGACTACACCTGTGAGCGCGACCTTATTGCGAATGCCGGCCCCGCCTGTCAGCATATTCCGGGCGGTGCCGTCGACGAGGCCATCGCACAACTGATACTCTCCTCGATGACGACACTCAATGTCGAAGTCGCTCTCGCCGTTCAGGCCGAACTCGCGACGCGGGCCAAAGAGGCCGATCGTCTTCGTCGCCAACACGTCGAGCGTGCACGCTACGAGGCTGACCTCGCCCGTCGCCGCTTCCTCAACGTCGATCCGGAGAATCGTCTGGTAGCAGATCAGCTGGAAGCCGACTGGAACGAGAAGCTGCGCGCGCTCGAAGAGGCCCAGCGCACATGCGATGAGCATCGGGAACGTGACGCCAAGGTCGTCGACGAAAAACTCCGCTGTGAACTGCTTGCGCTTGCCACCGACCTGCCCCGTCTGTGGAACCGGCCTCAGACAACCCAGCAGGACCGCAAACGCATCGTGCGCCTGATCATCGAAGATGTCACCCTCTTCAGAGAAGAGGGTATCACCCTCAAGGTGCGACTCAGAAGCGGCGCTCTCAAAACAATCCGACTGCCGCGTCCCGCAAGAGCGTGGGAACTCCGCCAGACCCCAGCAAAAGTGGTCAGCGAAGTAGATCGCCTGCTGGATGACTATCTGGAAGGCGACATCGCTCGGATTCTCAACAGCCGCGGCTTCACATCCGGTCATGGTCAGCCATTTACCCGATCCATTGTGCTACGTATCCGCCGAGAATACCGGCTCAAGACTCGGTATGAACGTCTGAGAGCTCGCCGATTGCTAACCGTAGAGGAAATGGCCGAGCAATTGAACGTCTGCCCGACAACAGTGAAAATCTGGAACCGACACGGCCTGGTCATCTCCCATCCCTACACTGGAAAAAATGAGTGCCTCTATGAGCGGCCAGGACCGGAAGTGCGTAAAATGCAGGGCAAAAAGCTCGCTGATAGAGCCCCGAAGAAACCTCTTACTTCAACAAACCTTTGAGGTGTAGTATGAAGTCAAAGCTTTGTCCAGCCAGCGACCCTTGCCGTCCATCGAAATTTTGACGTGATGGTCTCTGA
>CAZIIP010000384.1:1108-3504 GCA_964539455.1 uncultured Rhodothermales bacterium | reverse complement strand
CGAATCATGAAACGGGAGTGGGTCAATTCCTCGAATCCTGTAAAAAGCTATAAACCAACCGGCTCGAAGCAGCACCCAATAATCGATTTGTTATGAAGCCGGGGTGAATTATGATGTTTTCGCCATGTGGTAGCCGCCAAACCGCTTGGCTGAAACCCACTCCGGAGCATGTGCTGCGTGCATGGACCGAAACGTTTCTCTTGTGTGATTTAGTAGCCGAATGCAGCAACCGGCTTGCTATTTCGATCGCCACCCTGCACATTGTAGCACAGCTTTTATACAGGGTACACAACCACCAGAGGTGTTCCCATGGCTTCGTTCGCCGCCAAAAATCGCGCCCTTGTCAAAGGGGTCGTCTGGATGTTGGGCGGCTATATCGTCTTTCGCATGCTGTTCCGGGGCGACGGCGGTAGCCTGCCGAAGCGCATTGCCGACTCGGCGGATCCGGCGAGACTGGGTCTCGAGTCTACGGAACAGGCCATATCGGTCGAAACGAGCGGCCAATGGTTGATGGCCATCGTCCAGACAGTCATCGGATGGATCGGAAGTCTATTGACGGTCGCCCTCGTTTTTGCGATCGTCGCCGTCGCCGTGATGCTGATTACCGACTGGGCCGGCAAAAAACGCTGATGGTGGGCAGTGACCCGTTCGGGTGGGAATCACGGTTCCGTAGTTGCATCCATCGTCTTCAGGCGCTAAATATACGGGACCGACCGCCACGCCCGTTCAAGCGGGAAGGCACCTATTCATTTGGCCACGTCATTCGCAGGTGTATCATGAAAAACGCTCCCAATCGCCGCAATTTTCTCAAAGGATCATCATTGCTGGCCGCCTCGGCATTCGTACCCCGGCAGGCCCGCCGTGTCGTATCCAATATTGTCGGAAAGTCCGATAAACTTGCCCTGCACGGGGGATTGCCGGTTCGGAGCAGGGACTTTTCATCGGTTTGGCCCATTTTCGACCGCAAGGAAGAAGAAGCGCTGCTCAGTGCGCTGCGTAGCCGTGACTGGTGCTGCATCCGCGGACACTGGGTTCACGATTTCGAAAAGACGTTTGCAGACGTGATGGGTAGCAAACGGGCGTTTCTATCAAACGGTGGGACAACCGCCCTGCGCGCCTCTTTGTACAGCCTGGGCGTTGGCCCCGGCGACGAGGTCATTACGACGCCAAACACGTTCATCGCGACCATCAATCCCATTACCAACTTGTACGCCCTTCCGGTATTTGTAGATATCGATCCGTTGACGGGATCGATGGATCCCGATCTGGTCGAAGCGGCCATTACGGAAAATACCAGGGCGATCATGCCCGTGCACCTGTCGGGCTGGCCCGTCGATATCCACCGGATCGTAGAGATCGGTGAGAAACACGGCATTCCGGTCATAGAAGATGCTTGTCAGTCCGTCTTTGCCGAGGTTGAAGGCAAAAAGGTGGGCACTTTCGGTAAGACCGGATGCGTGAGTTTTCAGGAATGGAAGTCGCTCGTTGCCGGCGAAGGCGGAGCCGTGATGAGTGATGACGAAGAGGTGATCCGCCATTGCGGCGGATTCATCGATAATGGCCGGGATCCGGACCGGAAACTGGGTGGCTATCCTTATGGAGGCTCCAACCATCGAATGACGGAGTTTCAAGGAGCCGTGTTGAGCATGCAGTACGAGCGGTTCCGGGAACAGGACGAGGTCCGGCAGGCCAACGGTCGTTTTCTGGAAGAGGAACTTGGAAAAATCGAGGGACTCTCCCCGCGCAAGCGATACCGGCCGGACACCAGATTCAATTACATGTTATTCGATATGGCATACGATCCGGCCAAATTTGAAGGCGTATCGGCTGCTAAGTTCGCCGAAGCCGTCCGAGCGGAAGGAATACCGGTTTCGGGCGGACCCTACAGGTCCAGGGCGCAGTGCCATCGCCAGGGCATGCTCGAGGAACACCTTTCCTCCCGTGGATTCGAGAACAGTTTCGGAAAGGCACGGCTCGACGCCTATCGTAATTCGCTGGAGCATTTGCCGGTTGTCGACGGGAAGACGGATCCGGCATGGGATCGCATCCTGATCGACAGCAAGATCTTGTTTCTCCACCCGAGGGAAGATATTCAGCAGATCGTGGAGGCCTTCAACAAGGTGGCCGAATCCGCCGAAATGCTCGGATAGCCATCGCCATCGACGGAATGGCGCGGTACGCGGTCGTCACATGGCGCCGTTGCCGGAGCGGTCGGTAAGGCCGGTGCGTACACCGGAGAAAGAGACCGGCTACGTCATGATGCCCCCGAACGCCCGAGGAGTGTACGGGTCGTCCGCGCCAAGAGACGGCCCAGCCCGTCTAAGAAATCGGCCAGAGCAATCCGGCTACGTCATGATGCCCCCGAACGCCCGAGGAGTGTACGGGTCGTCCGCGCC
>CAZIIP010000384.1:0-1008 GCA_964539455.1 uncultured Rhodothermales bacterium | reverse complement strand
AAGAGACGGCCCAGCCCGTCTAAGAAATCGGCGAAAGTACGCCCGATGACATAGGGCATGGCGAACAACACATCCAGTAGTTTTCTCAGGATTCTGCGCCTCGGTACAAAAATGAAGGGTCCGATTGTCCACACCAGTGCGCTGAAGAAAAACGGGAAATAAGCGATATAGCCGATAGTGGAGAGGGGAGAGGCCACCATGCCGAACAGGGCAAGCGTCAGCAGTGCAGCACCGTACCTGACCGACCAGGCGTTGTTCTCGTAGGTCTCATCCCATGTGCCTTCCTTCAACTCGCCTCGTTTGACGGTGACGTTGAACCGGGCGTATCCGCGCAGCCCCTTGCCGAATTGACGAAGGTAGAACGGTACGTACGAGCTGTGGAAGATGCTCATGGGAAAGAAATAACCGAGGTATTTGAGAACACCTCGCAGCGTGCCGTGTCGTTCGGTCAAATTGACAATCGAAAGAAGTCCCTCCGAAATCAATACAAGGTATCCGGCGGAGATCAACAGTAGCGGTAAATAGAGGAAACTGAATGTGATGCCGAAGGCGAGACCGGTCAGTATCAGGATGTTGGCGACGACGATTAGTACCTGCAATGGATAGTAGCAGACCATCCAGAGGGCCTCGGCTTTTCGGGTCCAGTGCGGTGCCGTGGATCGCAGCATCTCGACGAACAGCTTGGAAAGACTGGATTCAAGGCCCCCAATGGGATAACGGCCATACTTTCGCTTGATTCCCTCGAACGTTACTTCCTCGCCTTGACCCATTTGGACATACTCCACAAAACCGATCTTCCTGTCGGCCGCCTGCAACCGTGCCATCGTGAGCATGTCTTCGCCCACGGAGTCCGGCTGAATAAGCTCCTCCGGCTCAATGGCGGCTACCCGGTAGACCAGCTTGCCGAATGCGCCTCCTCCTCCGATCAAGGCTTTGACGCGCAACTCCTGGCGCCACCAGGCATCTCCTGCAAGTCCGGCGCACCGGGCCACCCAGCTGTATCGCTCA
>CAZIIP010000383.1:0-3513 GCA_964539455.1 uncultured Rhodothermales bacterium | reverse complement strand
CATGCACTCACGGAAGAAGAAGCGCGCGGCCGACGAAGGGTTCGCGATAATGCGCCAGGTTAGTGCAGATCTCGGGCTTTTGGGTCTAGGCCGCATAGTCTCCCTCGATGATTCAAGCACCGAACTCCTCCTGAAACATGCCACGGTCGCCGACCCATTGCTCAAGCTCGCGCACATATGAAAACCAAACGTGCATCAAGAATTCCCCGTTGCTACATTATTTAGTTACGAGAGCAGACTATCTGGACATCCACCACTTATGAGCAGAGGTTTAATATGAGAAAACTAAGCAGACGAGATTTTCTAGGCACCAGTACGGGACTGATTGCCTTTGGAACACTGGCAGGTTGCGGGGAGGGTCAAGGCGACGAGACGATGGAAGCGGCCGCCGGACCGCAACCTTTCGACCGCCCGATCAGCTTCCAGTCGTATGGCATGCGTCATCAGATCGAGGAAGACTTTACCGGCATGATGGCTCAGGTAAAAGAGCTCGGTTATGACGGCATGGAGCTTTGCTCCCCCAGGGGCTATGAGCAGGCAGGCTTTGGCAATCTGACACCGTTGCCGGGAGAAGAAGTTGCACAGATGATTGCCGATGCGGGCCTGATGTGCAAAACCGCGCACTTCGGATCGCGCGAGGTTATCGGTGCCGACGCCGATGAGACAAAAGAACTGGCCGCTGCCAGTGCCGAGTATGCCATTTCACTGGGACTCGAAGACGTCGTAATGTCCGGTTCAGGTATCGGACAAGACGGCACAACCGATCAGTTCAAGCACTGGGGTGAAATGTGCTCGGTCGCCGGACAGGTCATGAAAGATGCCGGATTGCGTCTCGGCTACCACAACCACCGGATCGAGCCCCTGATGGAGGATGGCGAAACACTGGAGTACGACCTGATCATGTCGGTTTGTGATCCTGATCTCGTCGGTATGCAGTTCCAGCTTGCTTCGATTGCCGGCGGACACGATATCGTCGCCTATCTCGAAAAGTATGCAGGCCGCTATATTGCGCTCCACATGCACGACTACGATCCCGAGGCGCCGGGACGTCAAGAAGGTACCTACGGCAGTGTCGTGCCCTGCGGCGAAGGCATCATCGACTGGCCGGCACTGCTGAGCGCCGCCATGAAGAGCCCGATCACCGATTACGGCTGGATTGTCGAGATCGAGACGGAAGAGCCATTTGAAGGCTTGCGCCGCAGCATCGACTTTCTGAGAACGGTTGAGGTGTAAGCGTACTGCGTTTTGCGTATTACGCACTGCTTTATGCGTACAGGACAAAGGAGCCTGCCCCAATCTTGACGCGGAGTACGCATCGCGAATAATATGCAGGAACGGTGTAGTGGGAGCAATCCTGCTGCACCGTTTTAATTTGCCCGTCTTCGCCTCTGGATTCTTCATAATGTCTGCAAAATGCACTCACGTACGGACACGCGAAGCCACCAGTGCATCCCGAAAAATCCGTCATTACATTGTGAGCTTGCAGTAGCACAAAACTCTCGCATCCACCACCACTATTAGAGAAAAACCATGAGAAAGCTCACCAGAAGAGACTTTTGGGGCACCAGCGCCGGCCTGATTGCCGCCGGAACGCTAGCGGGGTGCGCCGAAGGACAACAGGCTGAAGCCACCGAAGTACCTGCCGGACCGAAACCATTCGACAAGCCGATCAGCTTCCAGTCGTACGGAATGCGCAGGCAGGTCGGAGAAGACTTTCCCGGGATGATGGCCTCCGTAAAGGAACTCGGCTATGGCGCTATGGAAATGTGTTCGCCAAGAGGCCCCCATTACCAGGAAGTCGGCTTTGGCAACCTTACAGCGCTTCCAGGCGAAGAGGTGGCGCAGATGATTGCCGATGCGGGATTGATCTGTAAGGGCTCTCATTTCGAGTCACGTGAGATCATCGGAGCGGATGAGGCTGAAACTAGAGAGAAGGCATCGGCAAGCGCCGAATATGCCGTTTCGCTTGGACTCATTGACGTCATTATGTCAGGATCCGGACTTTCTGGAGAAGCCACAATGGATCAGTTCAGGAGATGGGGTGAGCTTTGCTCCGTGGCAGGTCAGGTGATGAAGGACGCCGGCTTGCGCCTCGGTTACCATAACCACGCCATTGGCCCGGTCATGGAGGACGGGGAAACCCTCCAGTATGACTTTATCATGTCTGTATGTGACCCGGATCTGGTCGGCATGCAGTTCCAGCTTCTCTCCATTACCGGCGGATACGACATCGTCGAGTACATAAAGAAGTACGAAGGCCGGTATATCGCCCTTCATATGGCCGACTACGATCCGGAACTGCCCGGTCGTCGTGAAGGAACATACGGTGCTACCGTGCCCTGCGGAGAAGGCATCATCGACTGGCCCGCTCTCCTGAACGCCGCCATGAAGAGCCCGATTTTGGAGCATGGCTGGATTGTCGAAATCGAAACGGAAGAGCCGCTCGATGGACTGCGGCGCTCGATGGACTTCTTCAAGACGCTGGAGATCTAGGCGAACTGCGTTTTGCCAACTGCGATCTGCGTACTGCGTACAAAACGCATTGCGCATGCTGCGTCACGAATAGCATCGCGCAGTACGCATCGCGAATGATAGGTAAGAACGGTGCGGTGGGAGTCATCCTGCTGCACCGTTTCTTTTTGGCCGAAGCGGAAGAAGCCTGGGTTATGACCGAAGCGGAAGAAGCCTGGGTTAAGTGCTGCTCAGTGGAGATTTTTGGGGCCGTCACCCTCACGATCGGACGGCTACTTCAAGTACAGTAAGGAGTGACGTATATGACCCAAAAATGTATGTACCAACATCAATTTGCATCCCCCTTATTTATTGGGGAAAGCGTAAGCCGGGGTGTGTAACGCGCCAAAAAGTTATCCACACCCATCGCGTCCTGTGCGTGCCGGCCCATAAGCCCTCACCACCCCTTTCGCTTTCCCACTCCCTCGCCTATTCTCTCCGGCAACCTTTCCGCTCATCAAAACCCGATCACCATGGACCGCAGATCATTTCTCGCCGCGGCAAGCGGCGCCGTCGCCACCGGCGTGATGACGGGAAAAGCCACAAAAGCCGCAACTCAAAACAGTCCCATGCGCATCGCACTGGTCGGCACCGGCAGCCGTGGGTCTTCCACGTGGGGACGCTCGATGGTGGCCGAGTATGCCCCCGATGAGGTGGAACTGGTGGGATTGTGTGACCGGAATACCGGCAGACTCGCATGGGCAAGAGATTTCATCGGTGTCGATTGCCCCACCTATCCGCACACGGAATTCGACCGGATGGTAGAGGAGACCAAATCTTTTTGTATCATCGCCACGACCACCGACAGTGCACACAACCGGTATATCCGACGGGGGATGGAACTCGGCTGTGACATTATCGCCGAGAAACCACTCACAACGGACGCCCGGAAGGCACAGGCTATCATCGACACACAACGAAGCACCGGCCGTGACCTTATCGCCACGTTCAATGTTCGCTACATGCAGACCATGGTGAAGATTAAAGAGCTGCTCGCGGCGG
>CAZIIP010000382.1:0-3516 GCA_964539455.1 uncultured Rhodothermales bacterium | reverse complement strand
AAATCCCGTCGCCCATGTCTTCACATCCGATTTCACAAGATGTAACAGCTGCATAATCCGTCTGGGCAAGAGAGATTCAACTGAAATTACTTCAGAAGCTGGCCAGTCAGCCGTTGTTGTCAAATCGAGAAGAAAAGCCGGGTTCGCACCTTACGTAACGGCCTTTATCGAGGGCAGGACGGGTATCCGTTGTATCGAATCTCCGCTTGTCAGCGATTTAGTTCGAAAACAACAGGTTGATGACATAAGGACATCATGGCGCACATCCGCACCATTGGTAACGCGGAAAGGCGGCCTTCGTGATGCCCAGCGGGGAGCAATGTTTGCCATCTTTTCGCATTGGACGCGCAGCAATGCACCAGCAACAGTCGTAATGCCGACAGGTACGGGGAAGACCGAGACTCTACTTGCCACTATTGCTGCCCAAGCTCCGCGCTGCGCCCTTGTAATCGTGCCGACGGACCCTCTTAGGACGCAATTCTTCAACAAAGCGCTTACCTGGGGTCGGCTGAGCGCTCTGGGTATCCTTTACGCTGGCTCCCAATACCCTGTTGTTGGGATGGTGCGTTCTGGCTTCAAGACCAACGAAGGCCTTGAACGGTTCCTCCGAAGCTGTCACATCATTATCGCAACGATGCCTATCCTCGCCAACATGCAGGATGAGAGACTTGAGATCGTGCGCAATCATTGCGATCTAATCGCGATTGATGAAGCACATCACCTTGGGGCTCCATCCTGGGCAAAGATTGTAGGTGGGTTTCAGAATTCACGCATACTACAGTTAACGGCGACTCCCTTCAGGCAAGATGGAAAGCATATCGGTGGAGATATCATCTACTCATTTCCACTTTCGAAGTGCCAGTCAGAGGGATTCTTCAAGCCGATCGACTTTATCGCAGTTACCGAGTTCTACGACCACAAGGCCGATCAGACCATTTGCGATGTGGCCATTGCCAAGCTTCGAAAAGATTTTGAATCGGGTTTACAGCATGCATTAATGGCCCGGACCTCGTCGAAAAAAAGGGCACGCCAAATATTTTCATTATATGAGAAACAACATGCAGATCTCAACCCCGTGATGATCTATAGCGGAATGCCGACTGTGGACAAGGAATCTGCAAAGGCCAAACTGTTGAATGGCTCCAGCAAGGTTGTGGTGTGCGTCGACATGCTCGGAGAAGGTTTTGACTTCCCGCCGTTGAAAGTGGCAGCTATTCACGATCCACACAAATCGCTTCCTATCACGCTGCAATTCATTGGTCGTTTCACGAGATCTGGCGACGTCAGCATCGGCGACGCCAGCGTTGTTGCCAACATAGCTGATCCAAAGATGCAGGCCAACGTCTCCTCTCTATACAGTCAGGATGCCGATTGGGATACCATCATACGCGGGTCATACGAGAACGCAGTCGGTCACGAAATCGACTTCCAAAGGTTCATTAACGGTTTCGTGTTTGACGGTATCGAGGGGTTCTCCCTCCGAAACATTCGTCCTAAGTTCAGCGCATTTGTCTATACTGTTTCAGGGGGCGTTGACTTAGAGAGGCTCAAAACCCGATACAACGATGGCCAAGAATATCGGTTAGCGCTCAACGCTACTGACGACATGGCTGTGGTTGTTCAGAAGGAAAACCGAACTGTCGATTGGGGGAATATCTCTGAACTGGAGAATACGAACTATCACTGTTTTTGCCTGTTTCATGATGTAGGACATCACCTCCTGTTCATCTTTGCGAGCGCAGGTGATGTTCCCGATAGTTTGGCGACAACAGTAGCCGACAATGCAAAGCGGATCACAGACAAGCAGATACATCGAAGCATGAATGGCATTAACCGTCTCATGCTATCAAACGTCGGGCTTAGAAAGCGACTGATAGGCCCCATTCGTTACCGGCATTACATCGGTCTGGATGTCGGTCAAGGGTTGAAAGAACGTATCACAGAGAACACATATACTGCATTACTGTTCGGAACGGGATATGAGAACGCAGAAAGGGCGAATATTGGCTGCTCCTTAAAGGGGAAAATTTGGTCGCGGAACGCTGGAGTCTTACTTGATTGGTCTCAATGGTGTTCGCATATTGGGGCCAAGTTGGTGGATCAAAGCATAAGTGTGGAGGATATATTCGACGGGGTACTTTATCCAGAGACCATCACCGAATTGCAGGAGGACAGAACAGTCGTCGCTGCGGACTGGTCCGACTTTTTTTTCGAGAACATGTATGAGCGATCAATGGTCCGTGCGCAGGGCATTGAGCATGAGATCGATGACTGTTGCGTGGTGGTGGATGATGGGGGCGTCCAAGATCAACGCACGATTCGGTTTGCACTTGAACATGGGGATAGCAGAGCCTCATACGAACTGCGATTAACGGAATCGGTACCTGAAGGATTCACCATTCAATGCTTAGCATCCGAAGACTGCACCGTAGTTGTGGGTCGTGAAAGTCTACCTGGAGTGGACTTCTTCGGCAAGCATCCTCCCATGTTCTGGCTCGATGACTCATCAGTTATAGCCGATGGATGCCTTCTGGTTCGCGCCAGTCGTAAACAAATTGGCGGAGTCTATGATGCATCCACTGTCACGGCCCGTGATTGGAGCGGAACGAACATTAGAGTTGAGAGCCAAGGTGAAAGTAAGCGAGCAGACTCAATACAGCGAGCAATCATCGAGGAAGTAGTCGCACAGGCCCCTTTGTTGCTATTCGATGATGATGGTCCAGGAGAGGTTGCGGATGTTGTCGGAATTCTCGACCGCGACAACGACGTAATAGTTCGCTTCTATCACTGCAAGTTTGCCAAGGCGGACAAACCTGGTCTCCGCGTGGGTGAGATTTATGAGTTGTGTGGCCAAGCCCAGAAGTCAGTCAAATGGGCAGGATCTTTGGAAAAGCTAACCGAGCATCTGAAAAGGCGGGAAATACATCGCGTCAAGAACGACAAGGCATCACGTTTCGAGGTGGGAAACCTGCAACAACTGATCACATTTATGGTCATCGCCAAACAAAAGCGCGTTCGATTTGAAGTTGTACTTGTTCAACCGGGCATTTCGAAGGCCGCCTTGACTGACGGAAGCGAGAGAGCGGGTAACATGCTACGACTTCTTGGTGCGACTGGGGCTTACTTGGCAGAAACCTTTGAGATGGACCTTCATCTGATTGTCAGTGACTAACCGGCGAGTGGATAGCCTGCAAAAAAGAAGTTTGAAACACAACTTACAGCGTCTCGCACCGGATTATTGAACTTCGGGGGGGCTTGGACCGCTGGTGGAGTAGAAACTGAGCCATGATTCAGGATTTGGAAGTGATTGAATACCGCAAAGGCATCCTCGAAAGGAGCATGAAGTGCGAGCATATGCCTTTGAAAGTCTGGCGAGGTGGCGAGATTCCTGCAAACGTCTGCGCCGCCGTCAATGAAGAAGACCTGCTCAATCTTGGAGGTGTTTATGGTGATCGGAACGTCGGTGACCCCGTTGAGTACGATCATCTAAAACTGATCCTGACCGACTATACCGTC
>CAZIIP010000381.1:0-3519 GCA_964539455.1 uncultured Rhodothermales bacterium | reverse complement strand
GGGGATCGGGTAAGGCGACGGTCACGGGCAAGGGATCGGGGCTCGGGATCGGGGCTCGGGGATCGGGGCTCGGGGATCGGGCACGGTCACGGGTAAGGAATCTTGCACGGGATCGGGGATCGGGGCTCGGGATCGGGGCTCGGGGATCGGGCACGGTCCGCCGGCCCTGATAACAACCATGAGAGGAGTGGGGGGAGTTGCCTTCAGGCCGGCCTTTCCACCCGGGAATCGCTTGGGTGGCGTTGCTACCCAACGCTTTTCGTCCCTAACTACATAAAAAAAGAGCCTCCGGCACCAATCAATCGGTTAGTGTGAACAGGCCCTGAGAGGCGGTCGGACCCTCGGCGTACGTTTGTTAATTACATCAAATCTGTCACGATGCCGATCGCACCTAAAATCAACAAAAATAGCACCTAAAAAATAATAACAATGTAGCTATTTTTCAAGTCCGACAGACTCCTAGACAGGAAGAAGACAAACCGGCGCCGGTACTTCGATTTTGTGCCCGGTGTAGACCGGCACGCCGCTTCCGGGATCGACGGCAAATGACGTTACGGTGTTCGACTGCCGGCCTGCGGCGAGTAGCCACTCCCCACCGGGAAGCAAAACGAAATTCCTGGGGGTACGCCCCTCGATGGAAACGTTTTCAACCAGTGTCAATCCTCCATCCGTCGCGACGTCGAATACCGCGATACTGTCGTGTCCACGATTCGAGGCATAGAGCGTCTTCCCGCCGGGATGTACGTGAATATCGGCCGCCGAATTCCGGCCGCTGAATCCTTCCGGCAGCATGGACACCGTATCGCCCGCCGTCGCCCGGCCCGATTCCTCGTCCCACTCAAATACACTGACGGAAGAGTCCAGTTCGTTGGCTACATAGAACCACCTGCCGTCGGGATGGAATTCGAGATGACGCGGTCCGACACCGGGCGAAAGCGCCACATGTGGTGTCGGACCGGGCGTCAGCACTCCGGTTTCATGGTCGAACCGGTAGATCAGCACCTGATCGAGTCCGAGATCGGTAACCAGCACAAAGCGACCGCCGGGAGAAGGAATCACGGCGTGTGCGTGCGGGCCCGATTGCCTGCGCGGGTTGACCGATGAGCCTTTGTGCTGCATGAACGATGTCGCCGGGCCCAGCCGGCCGGCGCTCCAGACCGGGAATACCGATACACTGCCTCCGGTGTAATTGGCCACAAGAATGTGGCGCGTTGAGGGGGCGAGCGAGATATAACACGGATGCGCACCGAGCGTGCCCGTTTTGCTCACCGGTCTGAGTTCGCCACTCGACGCAACGATTTCGAAGCTCGAGACGCTCCCCTGCCGCTCACCGGAAAATACCTCCGATTCGTTCACGGCAAACAACAGACTGCGCCGTTCATCGACGGCCAGATATGAGGGATTTGACGAGACGGAAGCCAATTCGGGAGCGGACATCACCCCATCGGTTGCATCAAATCGAAACCGGTAAATGCCCTCCGACGCCCCACCGGTGTACGTACCGACCATGACGACGCAGGTATCCGCATCCTGACCGCAGGTGGACGTACCCATTGTTGCAACAAGAGGCGTGACCGTCGACATTTTCAGGAACGTCCTTCGTGATATTGTATATTTATTCATTGTTGCATAATTATGTGATGCAGAGTGGCCTGACAGTAGTGTAGCAAGTGCTCCGCTGATGCAAAATGGTTGATACGGCGGCATCATTTCAAGTCCGATCTCCCGCCGGCTGTTTACTTTCTCTTTTTTTCCCGTACACCTCGCGAGACCACGTTCGTGATTTGCCCGTATGGCCGCTATCTACATTCACATACCCTATTGCAGACGGCGGTGTACGTACTGCGATTTCTACCTGACGACCACGCGTCGGTCGATCGACGTTTTTGTGGCCAGGGTGTCGGCCGAGATCGAATCAACCGCCGGGTTTCAGGGGTTGGCCGGGCCTGTCCGCTCGGTCTATTTCGGCGGTGGAACACCCTCCCTGCTCGCTCCGGCACATGTTTGCGGGTTACTTTCCCGGGTATCCGAACGCTTTCAACCTCTTTCGGGTGTCGAAACGACGCTCGAGGCGAATCCTGAGGACCTCGATCCGTCGTGGCTGCACGACCTCCTGGATGCCGGCATCAACCGGCTGTCCATCGGCGTGCAGTCACTCAACGATGCCCACTTGCAATGGATGGGCCGCTGCCATACGGCCGACATCGCCATGCGCGGAATCGGCAATGCCGTATCGGCAGGCTTTGAGAATATATCTGTAGATCTGATCACAGGCCTGCCCGGATCCGATGTGCAGGACACCGTGCGATCGATCGAAAGGATCATTGCACTGCCCGTATCGCACGTATCCGTTTACAGCCTTACGGTCAAGCGACGGACGGTCCTCGGCAAATCGCTTGCCCGCGGGCTGGTCGTACCGGTCGGTGACGAAGCGGAGGTCGCGCACATGGCGGCTGCGCGTGAAAAGCTGACGGAAGCGGGATTTCGTCATTACGAGATCTCCAATTTCGCCAGGGAGGGATATGCCTGCGTGCATAATCTCGCCTACTGGAAACTCCAGCCATTCCGGGGATACGGTCCTTCCGCACATTCCTTCTTCCAGCTCGACGACCGGCATGCATCGCGCTCGGCCGTCGCCGCACACCTCCGCCACTATCTGGACCCCGCTACACCATTCGAAGTCCTCTACACCAGAGAAGCGCTCGGACCCGACGAACTGGTATCCGAGCTGATCCTGCTCGGACTGCGGACCGACGACGGGATCGATCTCGACCGCATCCGGGCCGTCTCGGGCCGGGACCTGCTCGAAGAACGAGCCCGCGAGATCGACGACCTGCTTTCGTCCGGTCTCATATGCCTGGATGGCCATCGGCGCATCTTGCTTCAACCGTCGGCATATCGCCTGTGTGACGCCGTCACCGCCAAACTCGTGTGACCAAATGCCTCCGGCGTCATCAGACCGTGTCTTTCAACGCCATACGGTGCGGCATGCGATCAGATTCATGGGAGAGTGCCGCCTGCCCCCTATCTTTTGTCGACCGATTCAAGGGATCGGGATATACGTACTACGCAACCGGTCGGCATCCACCGACCGGGTTCATCCAAAGACGACCCAGATGTCCACGTCAAACCTCCGTTTCACCGTCCTTTTGTGCTTTCTGTCCGCCACACCGGCCCTGCTTGCGCAAAAACCTCCGCTCGACCATGATGCATACGACCTCTGGCAGGTCATCAAATCCAGCACGGTATCATATTCCGGTGAGTGGCTCGCGTACGTTCTCGGCCCGGACGAGGGTGACGATATCTTGATGGTTACCCACCCGGCAACAGGCGACCGCTATCACATCGACCGGGGCGCCGCTCCGGCGTTCTCACCTTCAGGTTCCCACCTTGTAGCACGCGTGAAGCCGCCACTGGACTCCGTACGGGCGGCGAAAGAAAGCGACGTCCCGAAAACGGAATTGCCGAATGACTCTCTGGTCGTGCTGAATTTGAAGACCGGCGGCAGACTCCACTATG
>CAZIIP010000380.1:0-3536 GCA_964539455.1 uncultured Rhodothermales bacterium | reverse complement strand
GACAGGAGGGACAGGCCGATGGCCGCCATGATCACGTACTGGGCCTTGATAGCGGCGGAAGCGGACTTCAGCGCAACCAACGTCACGGCTACCGTGGTGACCACGCCGACGAGTTTCATATTGAGTACCGGAAATACCGCAACCACGCTTTCGGCAAAACCGATGGTGTACAACGCAATGGATAACGCCTGTGCGAAATAGAGCGGAATGCCGATTGCCCCTCCCGCCTCTACCCCCAGGGAACGGCTGATCATAAAATAGGCGCCCCCGCCACGAATCTTTTGATCCGTTGCGATAGCGGAAATGGAAAGTCCGGTCAGAAACGTGATGCTCGTCGCCAGGGTTACGATGGCCAAAGTGGACACGAGTCCCACGTTGCCGAGTACCCACCCGAAGCGCAGATACATAATCACGCCCAGTATGGTCAGGATCGAGGGCGTGAAGACACCACCGAACGTGCCCAGACCTTCCGTTTCAGAGGGGTGAGCGCCGTTATCGGACTGATTGCGTCTGTTTCGTATGCGAGCCAACGTATTCAGCGGTTGGTCAACCGGAGGGCGGTCCCGGGAGCGCAGCAGCCGACCGGATGCGACACCGGATCAGGCGAGAAAGGGATTCGAACGCCTTTCGTCCCCGATGGTTGTTACGCCTCCGTGTCCCGGATACACCACAATTGCATCATCGAGAACAAGCAGCTTGTTTCTGATGGAGGATATGAGATCGGGCATGGATCCTTTCCATAAATCGGTTCTCCCGATGCTGCCCTGAAAGAGGACGTCGCCTCCGACGATGAAACCGTTTTCTTCATCGTAGAAACACACCGATCCGGGAGAGTGTCCGGGACAGTGAAGGATGCGCCACGTCGCGGAACCCACGGCTATTTCGTCCGATTCGCCGATGAGTCTCTCCGGTGCCGGCGGCTTTTCAACATCTACACCATACAACCTCCCTTGATCGACCGCCGCCGACAACAATGGTACGTCGGCTTCATGCATCCAGATGTCGAGTGCATACGTGTCGGCAAAAAACCGGCAATCAAAAATGTGATCGATGTGGCCATGCGTAAGGAGCAGGTGGGTCGGCTCGAGTTGCCGCTCCTCGAGAAAACGGACGATTGACGCTCTCTCGGCCTGCGTGGACGAGCCCGGATCGATGATCGCCGCCGCTCCTCCGTCATAGCACACCAGCGTATTCTCTGCAAATGGATTAACGGTAAATGATTTGACTTCCATAGTTTGTAGTAAAATCGTCAGTCCCGCCTGAAAAGGAAACCTTTTGGTGAACGATCGTTTTGTATCCCGAGAGGCAAAGCAAGTTATTGCCGGTACATCCAAGGTCTGATGAAAAAACTGCACCGAATGGTATTGCGGAGCTTGCCGCTACCGTTTGTAGGGGCGTTGGGAACGCTCATGTTCCTGCTGCTCATGCAGTTTCTTATGCGATATCTGACGAAGCTGGTCGGGAAGGACCTGCCCTTCCATGTAATACTGGAGCTGATCGCAGACAATCTGGCCTATATGGTCGTGCTCGCCGTTCCGATGTCGGTACTGCTTGCGACGATTGCGGTCTTTGCGCGCCTTTCCGAAACCGGAGCGTACGTGGTCATCCGTAGTGCGGGTATCTCGCTGCCGCGGCTGATGTGGCCGGCCGTCGTCGCAGGAATGCTGGTTATGACCGCAATGCTGTATTTCAACAACTACACACTTCCCGACGCCAACTACCGCGCCCTGGGTTTGTGGCGGTCGATTACCAAACAGAAACCGGCATTCTCCTTGCGGAGCGGCGCCTTTGTAGATCTTCCAGGTGATTTCGCCATCCGGGCGATGCACGTATCCCAGAAAACCGGTGAATTGCGGGATGTGACCGTCTATGATTACTCTAACGGTGCCCGTATCCGCACATCGATCAATGCAGCCGGCGGTGTGCTGAGGCTGTCTGAAGACGAAACGCATCTGGAGTTGACCCTGCAGGACGGAGCATTCCACAAGTTCACGACCCCGCTTCGAGGCGGCAGGGAAAACGAACGATACGAGTGGATGCGTTTCAAGCGGCATTTTCTGACGCTTGATATGACCGAACTCATGTTCGAACGCAGCAATCCCGAAAGCATTTCCCGGGCCGAACGAACCATGCGGATCGACGGCATGTTTGCGATGGTCGATACGCTGAAAAATCGTCGTGACAGAAACCTGGCCGAGTTCCGGTCAAAACTGGATCCGTTTTATCGGGATCGGACCGAACGGCAAGACCCCCCGGTTCCAGATGCAGGTAAAATGCAGTTTACCTCTTCGCTGCATGCGATCGACGATTCGCTGGTAGCCGACCCACACGTGCACTGGAGCGAACTGGATACGCTGACGCAAAATGTCGTGTTCGAAATCGCCATGCGGGATGCGCGCTCGAGACAAGCCGACTTCGAAAACTTGACCACTTCGATTCGCTGGTATGAGCGCAAGGTCGATTCCTACATGGTCGAGATCCACAAGAAGTTTTCGATCGCGTTCGCCTGTCTGGTATTCGTGCTACTGGGCGCCCCGCTTGTTTTGCTCTTCAAGCGCGGGAGCCTCGGATTTATCACTGCGTTATCCGGAGGTATTTTCGTTTTCTATTGGGTCACCCTTGTTCTGGGCGAAAAGTATTCCGACCAGGGCGACCTTGCACCATGGATTGGAATGTGGGCGGCGAACATCGTGTTCGGTCTGCTGGCAATTGTGCTGCTCATTTCCGGCTATCGCGGTCAAATATCCGTGCCGGATCGTTTACGACGATCCCTCGCCTCGCCGGAAAACCAATAACCGATTCAATGCTGAGCCTGGTTCCCACTCCTATCGGCAATCTCGAAGACGTGACCTACCGGGCGGTTCGCGTGATGCAGGAGGCGGATCTCATTGCTTGCGAGGATACCCGGACGTCCGGTGTTTTCCTGAATCATTACCGGATCGACGTACCCCGGACGAGCTATCACGAGCACAATGAGCACAAAAAGGCGCCGCAACTCGTAGCCCGCCTGCAGAAAGGTGCCCACGTTGTGCTTATTTCGGACGCGGGTACACCCGGCATTTCGGATCCGGGCTTTCATCTCGTCCGCGAATGTTTGAGGAACGAGATTCCTGTGCAGGCTCTTCCGGGACCTACGGCGTTCGTCCCGGCCCTCGTAGCGAGCGGACTACCGATCCACCGTTTCGTATTCGAAGGATTTTTGCCGACCAAAAAGGGTCGCAAGACCCGCATCGGGCAGCTTTCGACCGAGCCGCGTACACTGGTGTTTTATGAATCGCCCCACCGGATCATTCGCACGTTGCGGGAGCTATCCGAAGTCTTCGGCAGTGAGCGGCCCTGTGCCGTTTGCCGGGAATTGACGAAGCTGCATGAGGAGGTTTCCCGCGGTACGCTGGGCGAACTGCTGAAGGCATATGAGGGACGCGCACGTATTCGCGGCGAGATTGTCCTGATCGTCGGCGGCGCATAGCTGTTGCTTGCGCATCGCCACGCCACGGAGGCGCCTAACCTTCAGAATGGATCTTTAGCACCGGTGA
>CAZIIP010000379.1:0-3538 GCA_964539455.1 uncultured Rhodothermales bacterium | reverse complement strand
GACTCCATCGCAAGCCCGAAGGGTAACGGTCGCTGTATCCGCAGACGGGCCGCCAGCGTATCGTTCGTCGTCGACTCGATGGTTTCGGGCTCCCGCACCGCCGTTACGTCACGGTTGAGAAAGGACGCGGACTGGTAGGCATCCCGCCGGCCGTTGCTATAAGCCGATTGAATTTGAATATCCGTTTTGTTGAAAGTGCGGCCGACCAGCACCGTGGTCTCGAAGGTTCGGCTTCTCCGTGGGGAAATGAACTGCCAATTGCCGGAACCGGCAACGCTGAAACGACGATCGGACGTTCGTGCCGGCTGATAAAGGAACGCATAACCGAATGCGGGTCCGGTGTCGGTGCGTAGTACGACCGTATCGTCGGGACGAATCGATGTCGGACGTCTGTCGACGGCCACACCCACAGCGGGTGCTACCGATACGGCTTCCGACGGAGCATAGCGCAATCCCGCATAGGCGCTACCCGCAATCGCATTTGACAGGCTGTACCACTCAAACGAACCCGACAAGTCGGCTTCGAGCTGCGGACCGATGGGTCTGCCCAACGACCAGATCCCCTTTTCCTCGTCCCGGAAATCCGAGATGGACCGGCCGAGGAGGAAGGCTTCGGACAGGTAGTCGTTGCGCATGACCGCTCGCCACGCGCCGATTTGTCTGTCCAGTTGAAAGCCGGACGTCCACCGGTAGCGGTTGATGTCTCGCCTGAAGCCTGTTGTCAGACCGGGCGCGGTTTGCGCCTGGACGCCGGTTCCCCATACCACGGACATCAACAGGAATTGGAGCCATATCAAAATCCGTCGGTACATCCGATACTTCTGAGAAAAGAGCGTTGCGGCGAAAGAGCTTATGGCGCAACTTGGGGACAAGCTGCATGCGAAAAGTAGCAAGATCTGATGCGTTTCGTAGACAAACATCCTGCTACTTTTTGCGTTCGGTGAAAATCCGATCACTAAACGACTGTCCGGCAAGATGAAAATAGGGTTGGCACAGATTAATCCGATCGTCGGCGATCTGAGCGGCAATGCACGGAAAATCATCGATGCCGCGCATGAAGCCAAACGGCACGGTGCCCATCTTGTGGTGATGCCCGAGCTTTGCCTGGTCGGCTACCCTCCAATGGATTTGCTGGACAAACAGGATTTTATCCGGCAGACGGGCAGGGCTGTCGGGCGCATCGCCCGGGAGGCACCGGACGACATCGGTATTCTGATCGGGGCTCCGGTTGAAAACGACGGTCCGGTTGGAAAACGCCTGCAGAATGCCGCGATCTTGCTGGAGGCGGGAGAGGTGGTCGGTCAGACGCATAAAAATCTGCTGCCCACCTACGATGTATTCGATGAGTACCGTTATTTCGAGCCGGGTTCAGAATGCAATCCGATCTTCTGGCGCGGCCTCCGGATGGGCGTTCACATCTGTGAAGACATGTGGAATAACGAGGATGAGGTCCCTTACCATCTTTACGATACAAATCCGGTAGATGCGCTGGCGGCACAGGGCATCGATCTCTTCGTCAACATTTCCGCGTCACCTTTCTCGACCGGCAAATCGGAGGTGCGGGCGCAGATAATCAGGGACATCTGCCGGGAGCATCGTGCGCCGTTTGTGCTGGTCAACCAGGTGGGAGCGAATACGGAGTTGGTTTTCGACGGTCGCAGCGGCGTATGGGATGCGGGTGGCGAGAGAATACTTGCGGCTGCGGCGTTCGAAACGGATCTGATGATCTGGGATACGCGGAAAGACCTGTCTCCCATAGACACGCAGTACGACGATCTGGAGGATCTTCATCGTGCACTTGTATTGGGCGTGCGCGACTATTTTTGGAAAACGGGCATTTTCGAAAAGGCGTTGATCGGGCTCTCCGGTGGCATCGATTCTGCCGTGACCTGTGCGATTGCCGTAGAGGCGTTGGGTGCCGAGCGTGTGATGGGGGTTACGATGCCCTCGAAATATTCGTCGTCCGGTTCGGTAACGGATTCGGAGATGCTTGCCCGGGCCATGGGCATCCGGATGGAGAAAATATCGATCGAGCCGGCGGTAAATGCGTTTTCGGATATGCTGGGCTCGCTTTTCGAAGGCACGCCTCCCGGTACTGCCGAAGAGAACATCCAGGCAAGAACGCGGGGACTTGTCCTGATGGCGATCTCCAACAAATTCAATCACCTGCTACTAACGACCGGTAACAAGAGCGAAATGGCGGTCGGGTACGCAACCCTCTACGGTGATATGAATGGCGGTCTGGCGGTATTGGCCGACGTATTGAAGACGGACGTCTACCGGCTCGCGGAATACATCAACCGGGCAGCCGATCGTGAAATGATTCCGCGGTCGACGATCGAAAAGCCTCCCTCCGCCGAATTGCGTCCTGATCAGATGGATCAGGATTCTCTTCCGCCCTATGAGGTGCTCGATACGCTGCTCGAATTGTACGTCGAGCGGTTGCTGGAAGCCGATGAAATCGTTGCGCAAACCGGCTACGATGGAGAACTTGTGCTGGACGTACTGGGTAAGGTGGATCGCAATGAGTACAAACGTCGCCAGGCCGCGCCCGGATTGCGTGTTTCGGGTAAGGCGTTCGGGATCGGCCGCAGACTGCCGATCGTCATGCGATGGACACGGTGAGACCGTCGATCCATGTTTGAATACATTTCAGGAACGCTGGCATTGAAAAAGCCGACCATGGTCGTGATTGACGTCCATGGGATCGGCTACCGGTTATTCGTGCCCGGATCAGCCCTGGATTCCTTGCCGGCGCCGGGAGAGGAGGTCCGATTGCTCGTGCATCATTACGTACGGGAAGACGCGATAGTGCTTTACGGCTTTTCTTCAGAGAGTGAGCGTGTTATCTTCGAGTCGATGCTCTCGGTTTCAGGCGTTGGACCCAAACTTGCCCTTGCAGCATTGTCTGCAATGGATGCCGACGCCTTGCGTGTTTGTGTTATTGAAGGAGACATCGGCGGTTTGACGGCCATTCCCGGAGTGGGCCGCAAAACCGCAGAACGGCTTACATTGGAATTGCGGGATCGATTCGGCAGGCTTGGTGCGGCGCCCGCAGACGGTACGTGGCGTGGTACGGGTTTGCCGGAAGTTGAAAGTGCGCGGGAGGATGCATTGCGGGCGCTGGAATCGTTGGGCTTGTCACGATCCGCGGCCGAGAGGAGCTTGAGGAAAGCGGAAAAGGTACAAAAGGGTCCGGCTTCGGCTGAAGAGCTGGTACGGTTAGCTTTAAGGGAAGCGTGATGGTTTGTCGTCCGTAGGCGAGACCGCCACCGAAGGCTGCTACGTATGGCAGGTATGGGTACAGATGGAGATTTAATACTGGTTGTGGATGACGATCACGCGATTGTCAACCTCATCACGTATATCCTCAAGCAGCAAGGCTACCGGGTGAAAAAAGCCTACAATGGACGAGAGGCTCTGTTGGCTGCCGGCGAAGAGCTCCCCGATCTCATCGTCGTGGACCTCATGATGCCGGAAATGGACGGATCGGAGCTTTGCAGGAAGGTCAGGCAGAATGTGCATTTGCAGGAGACGC
>CAZIIP010000378.1:0-3539 GCA_964539455.1 uncultured Rhodothermales bacterium | reverse complement strand
AGCAGTACCTCATGCGGTACACCGGGAATCCCGCTTAGCGCGCGCGCGCGGCGCGCGATGCCAAACATGCCCTGAGCGAAGCGGTGCAGTCTCTCCCGAATCTTCGAATGCACAGCGTTCGTGTACGGGAACGAGTACGGGTACCGTTAGGGATCCGTAATTCGGCTATCATTCGACGCTTGCTCGATGAATCATGAACGGCTTGCTGGTACGTGTTATGAATTGAACTTCGTTCCGGCGATGAACGACAAACGATGAATTTTGGTAGCTGAACTCCGGCCTTCGCCGGTGCAGGCTGCTGAACGATGACCGCTGAATGTAGTCCTGCTATGAGTCATGCGTTAGTAGTTAGTCGTTATGAATCAGCCTCCGGTTAAAATATCGTAACATCGCAGACATCAATCGGTCACAGAGCGGTTACGTTGAGCTAACCGCGCGGTTACTTCGGCGACCTATTTTTCGGAGATGAAGCCATGGGCCAACATCTCCAACCGCATGAAGCAACCCCAATCGTTTCGATCCATCTGGATTTCCGACATCCACCTCGGAACCCGAGGCGCGCAGGCGGAGCATCTCCTGGACTTTCTCAAGAACACCCGATCGGAGTTTCTGTACCTCGTCGGTGACGTGTTCGACGGCTGGCGGCTCAGCAAAAACTGGCAGTGGCCGCAGGCACACAACGACGTGATTCAGAAGCTGCTCCGCAAGGCTCGAAAGGGTACAAGCGTGTTTTATGTGCCGGGCAACCATGACGCGTTTGCCCGTGCCTACGATGGCATGCAGTTTGGTGGTATCACAGTGCATCGGCAGCTCGTCCATATCAACGCCGACAAGCGGCGCTTTCTCATATTTCACGGTGACGAGTTCGACGTCAGCATCCGCTACGCGAAATGGCTGGCGCATCTCGGTTCCTGGGCATATGAGATGCTGATCTACGTCAATCGCGTCGTGCACGCGGTTCGAAACCGGCTTGGCTTCCGTTACTGGTCGTTTGCCGGTTACATGAAGCAGAAAGTGAAGAAGGCCGTCCAGTATGTGGATGATTTCGAAATATCGATGACCGACTTTGCCCGAAAGGAGGGATACGACGGCGTTATTTGCGGGCATATCCACCGTGCTGAAATGCGCAATGTTGAAGGAATCCTCTACTGCAACGACGGTGACTGGGTAGAGAATTGCACCGCACTCGTGGAGCACCACGATGGCCGGATGGAGATCATCGACTGGGTAAGAGGCAATCCGATTCAGGAACCAGATCGCGGGCAAGCCGTCTCGGAGAGAATCGCGGCCTGACCGGATCTTTCCATGCAAAAAAGGCGGATCTTCTTCATCGTTCAGGGTGAGGGGCGTGGGCACATGACCCAGGCGCTCGCCCTTCGGGAAATGTTGTCGGACGGTGGGCATGAGGTGGTCGGTGGCTCGGTAGGCGTAAGGAAGCCCGAAGACGTACCGGAGTTTTTCCGTACCGGATTCCAGGCGGAATTGACAACCCATCCCGACCAGACCTTTGTGCGCGACAGACACAACGAAGGCATCCGCCTGGGCCAGTCCATTCTGGTAGCCGCGCTTCGGGCCCCCTTCATTCTGGGTGGACTCCACCGTCTCCGGCGACACGTGCGTGACGCACAAGCGGATGTGATACTGAACCTCTATGATCCGGTTGGAAGCCTCTTCGTTCGATTCTATCGTCCTGAAGCCCGTGCCGTTGCCGTCGGCCACCAATTCATGATGCAGCACCCGAACTACGTGTTTGCCGCGGGCAAGCCGATAAGCCGAAAGCTGCTCCAATTCTTCAATGCACAGGTATCACGCGGCATGGACCAGCGATGGGCGCTCTCGTACTACGACGAGCCCGATCTGGAGGACGAGGGACTGTATGTGTTGCCACCCGTGTTGAGGAAAGAGCTTTTTCAACTGCCTGTAGAAAGAACGGGTGATTACCTGCTCGTGTATATGTTGAATGCCGGGTATCTAAAACAGCTTGTTGCCTGGCACGACGCGAATCGGGATCAGCCTGTTCATTGTTTCTGTAGACGACCGGGCAAGCCGGAAACGGAGGTCATCCACGAGCATCTCACCGTGCATCAGTTGAGCGAAAAATTCCTGCAGATGATGGCCGGCGCGAAGGGGGTTGTCTGCACCGCCGGATTCGAGTCGGTGGGGGAAGCGCTTTATCTGGGCAAACCCGTCTACATGATTCCAACGGCCAACCACTACGAACAGTGGTCCAATGCCAAGGATGCGATGCTTCATCATGCCGGCCTGATGGGAGAATCATTCGACCTTGATCCCTTCCTCGCCTACATGGAAGCGCATGATTTCCCGGCCGAGCACTACCGCAGGTGGGTCGACAGCGCGCAGGAACGGGTCTTGCGGGCGTTGGAGCGGTTGAAGGGCCCATTTGCTCCGCTCGGGGACAATGCATGACTGACAATTTCATGATTCATGGCAAAAGTCCGTTCAGCGTTCAGTCGCCTGCAGCGGAAGGGAATTCACTTCATGGTCCGTGACTCATGATGGCTAATGCGGAATCTCCCGAATCAGCTCCCGAGCTGCACGAAGAAGCAACCCCGAATTTCCTCCACCGAAACACCCGTCGAAGCTATAGTTCCACCACCACCTTCAAACCCTTCCGTTCGGAGGCATGCTGAAACGCTTCCGATACGCGATCGACGGGGAAACGGTCGGTTACGAGTGACTCCAGGTCGACCAGGCCACGTTCGAGCAGATGGATTGCGCGTGGATAGACGTGCTTCATGCGGCGCGTCATCTTGATGGTCAATCCTTTACGTCGCGCCACGGAGGCGCAAAATGAAGTGCGATCGTCTTCCGGTATGCCGACGAGTACGACGCGTGCACCCGGACGCGCAGCGGCGATTGCCGCTTCCACGGCGGGATTTTCGCCGGCTACTTCAAAGGCAACGTCGAGACCGTCTCCTTCGACGGCCTCCCGGACCTGTGCATCCGTATCATCGGCCGTCGCGTCGATAACGACAGTGGCTCCATTTTCCCGGGCGGCCTCGCGCCTGTGCGGCAATATCTCGGTAGCCACGCGGCACGTTGCGCCCGAAAGCCGGAGCAATTGAAGGAGCATCAATCCGATGGGTCCACAACCGAAGACACCCACCTGCATCGCTGGACGTACCTTTCCCAGATCGAGTGCATGCAGTGCTACGCCAAGCGGTTCCAGCATGACGCCTTCGGCAGCCGAAACCGTTTCGGGCAACGGAAATTGGCAGTCTACCGGCCAGGCTATTCGTTCTTGCAGGGCGCCGTCCTCAATGCCATGGCCTGCAAACCGGACTGACAGACACAGGTTGGGATTTCCCTCCAGGCAGTAGCGGCATTGGTTGCACGGAACCGCCGGATCGACTGCGACCCGCCTGCCTTCATTGGGTCCGTCAAGCGCAACGCCGGCGAATTCGTGTCCGAGTACCAGCGGCCGGTCCAGCGTACTATCGCCGATACTGCCTTCATTAAACCAGTGCAGATCGGAACCGCAGATGCCGACCGATTCTATCCGAACAAGTCCCTCGCCT
>CAZIIP010000377.1:0-3541 GCA_964539455.1 uncultured Rhodothermales bacterium | reverse complement strand
GAACCGCTGCTAAATGCCATTAACAACTCGAGTGCGGACGTCACACTTCCGGAGTCGTTTTATTTCTATGATTTAAACGGGAAAATCAACGTCGATGCGACGGAAAATAACAAGTTCTCCCTCGCATTTTATGCAGGAACCGATGACCTGGATTTTCCTTTTCTGGAAGATGCGCGGGTCTTGCTCAACTACGGCAACCAAACGATCAGCGGTAACTGGACGCACATTTTTTCCGGCAAGCTTTTTTCCAATTTCACGGCAACGGGATCGCATTACCGGAGCGATCCACGGTTCGATTTGGCCGGGACGGAGTTCGCCCGCGTCAATGACATCTACGACATATCCCTGAAAGGCGACCTGGAATATCTTCCCTCCGAAAAACACACGCTGGAAGCCGGTTATTGGTTCGGGAACCTCACCTTCAAATTGACGGACACATTTGACGGACTGGAGACACTTGATTCGCGTATCCAGTCGGTCTACGGGGCGGCCTATCTCCAGGAATCCTACCGGCCCGTGCCCGAATGGAATATCCTCGGCGGCGTTCGTGCCAACTATTTCGGCGAAGGAGATTTCTGGCGCCTCGAGCCAAGGCTAACGGTCGAGTACCAGCCGCGGGAAGCCATCCGATATCAGGTGGGTTACGGACGATACTATCAATTCCTTACGCTCATCACCAGTGAAGCGTTTGCCGGATTTGATCTGTGGCTCACGACCGACGACGGTGTGCCGCCGTCGAGCGGCGATCAATTCGTGGCCGGGCTCAAATCCCGTGTCACCCCGACGACGAACGTCGATTTCGAGGTATACTATCGGACGATGAATAACCTGTTCCGGCTGGATCCGTTCATCAACGATGCTGCCGGACTCGACTACGCCGATCTGTTTCAATTCGGAGAAGGGTATGCCTATGGAGCGGAAGTGCTCATCGAGAAACCGGCCGGTCGGCTGAACGGCTTCCTCGGTTACACGTTCGGCATCACGCGCCGCAGGTTTCCGGACATCAATGTGGACGAAACCGGCACGCCACAATGGTATTCGCCGAAATATGATCGCACACACGATATCAACCTCGTGGCCAACTATGATCTGTCACGACGCTGGCGTGCCACGGGGGTGTTCACCTACGGAACGGGTCAGGCGTATACGAAACCGGTCGCCCAATACCGCCTGGGTTTCGATCCGTTCGGAGAGGATCGACGCGACGTGCTCATTTCACCGTTCAACAATGCCCGCCTGCCCGCCTACCACCGGCTGGATCTGGGCGTCTCGAACATCGGACCGTTTTTCGGGATCGGTGACTATGAGTTGCAGTTGCAGGTTATCAATGCATATTCGAGAAGGAATATCTGGTTTATATTCAACGAGTTTGAATCGGACGGAAGCATCGACCAGACGGATATCCCCCAGATTCCGATTCCGATTCCAAATCTGTCGTTTTCCCTGCGCTTCTAGCCATGAGGATGATCGAACGATCTACAACCCGGACACGATCGATATGCCCGCACCGATGGACGCTTGCGGGTGGTATCGGCGTGTTGCTAATGACGGTTTTCGGCTGCGATCTCATGGATGCATCAAGAGATACGTTTGAGCCGGAGGTGATCATCGAGTCGTACCAGGCCGCCGGCGAGCAACTGAAGCCCGTCTTTCTAAGCCGTACGGTGCCGGTCGATGCCGTGTACGATTTTGACCAGCATGCCATCACCGGTGCGGAAGTGCGGGTTTCGCGGCTGGATGGGGACGGATCACCGGTGGATGTCATTGCCTATGTGGAGTCGGACACGTTACCCGGGATGTACCAGGCGGCCGAATCGCACACGGTCCGTCCGCTCGGTACCTATCGGCTGGATGCGGACGTCGCTGAGCTGCAAGCGGCCGTGTCCGCGGTAACGGTGGTTCCGGATACCTTTAGTCTGGTTTCGGCCAGCGTCGATACGTTGCGCTATCTCAGCTCCGACCAGCTGGAGTTGGTCATTACCCGAAGCGACTATCCGGGCAGGCAAAACATCTTCTTATTCGAGGTACTTGCCATGTTGCCTCGAGTGGAATTGCTGACTCCATTCGCAGAGGCTTTGTACAGAGAGGTGCTCGAGGACACGGACGAAGGTCTGGATGAGTTGATCTCGGGTTCCTCGCCCCCCCTGAACGAAGGGAACTACGATCCCAATCCGGACGGCACGCTCACCCTCAGGATTCCGTGGTTTACGTTTTCATTCTTTGGGCCGAATCAACTCACGGCGAATGCGATTGACGACAATCTGCTGGACTTCTACCGGTCACAGTTTGTGCAGCAGGGCGGCTCCACATTTTCGCCGGGAGAGATACCTAATGTGCTGGAACGGGTCTCCGGTGGACGAGGTGTTTTCGGGAGTTATTCGGATGCAACGTTCGACACTTTTCTGATTCCCGACATCGAATTCTAGAAAGCTGTCGGCCTTTCGGCGTAAGACACTTATATACAATATATAGATCACGACGCCAATCGCGCTTAAGTGCGATAAAAACAAAGGGGCTATTTTTCAAGTCCGACAAACTCCTGGGTCGGTTCGTATGAACGGACCCAGGTCGTTCCCTGTTTTCCCGATGTCAGAGAATTACGCTCTGTCCGCGTTCGGGAATGAGCGTATGGGTGTATCCCGCGTTTTTAAGCGCACGATCGAACTTTTCCTGCCGTTTTGGTGCACCGTGCACGAGGAAAAGGCGCTTCAACCGGTCACGATCGAGCTTCCCGATGAAGTCCAGGAGTTCTGGTTCGTCTGCGTGGGCGGAGTAGGAGTTCATGACGACGACCTCGGCGCGCAAATCGTGATCATCTCCAAAGATGCGCACCGTTGACCATTCGTCGACGATTTTCTTACCCAGCGTATGATCGGCCTGGTATCCGACGATCATGACCGTGTTGCGTTCGTCTTCGATGTTGTTGGAGAGGTGATGCCGGATTCTGCCCGCTTCACACATGCCGGAGGCCGAGATGATTACCATGGGCATCCGGGAACCGTTGAGCGCCTTTGACTTCTCCGCGTCACGGATGTACGTCAGCCGCTCGAATCCGAACGGATTATCGTCGAAAACCAGGTATTGATGAAGGTCTTCATCGTAACACTCCGGATGGGCCTGGTACACGGAGGTAGCGTTGACTGCGAGTGGACTGTCGACATAGACCGGAATCGGTGGAAGGCGATCCTCTTGTTCAAGTTGATCGAGCGCATAGACGATTTCCTGTGTCCGTCCAACAGCGAACGAGGGGATGATAACCTTGCCACCACGCGAGCTCGTGCGGGTCACGACATCGGCCAATCGCTGTTTCGACTTTTCCGGGGGCTCATGTACTTTGCCGCCATAGGTCGATTCCGTTATGAGAAAGTCGCAATCGGCCATCTTCTGTGGATCGCGCAGGATAGGACGGTTCGGCCGCCCGACGTCGCCCGTAAACCCCAACCGGATGGTTTTCCGGTTCTCCTTGATCTCGAGTGAAACGGTCGCCGATCCGAGGATATGCCCTGCGTCACGCAACTCCGCAGTCACGTCCTGCACGGGC
>CAZIIP010000376.1:0-3545 GCA_964539455.1 uncultured Rhodothermales bacterium | reverse complement strand
TACTATCCCAATCGAACCTCTAGTTATGAGTGGGTCAGTTTTTTGGGAAGCTTACAGGGCCCTGCGCGATCATTCCGTTCGGCTGCGCCTGCTCTTAATCTGTTCGTCGCACTGCCCCAGTGAGGGCGCCTCGAGTCGAGTCGAACGGGGTGCCTCAGTCCGAAAAGCCACCGAAAGAAGGCCGAATTTGCAGATATCTGAGAGACTGCCCATTTTCAAATCGCGCGGTTCGTCTGCGCCGAGCCCTACGCCGCTACCAATGGTTTAGATTGGGCTGACCCTTTATTAGAGGCCGGTCCTGAGTCAATGCAGCCCGCAGCGAAGCCGTGGGGACTATGCCCTAGTTGAGAAAAGAATAGTTGACTTTTACGAGGAAGATGTTGTTCGGGAAGATGTCGAACGTGTCGCCGATCTGTCCGCCGATCGAGCGATCGAAGTCCGGAGGCCTGAGTTTGGAAAGCGGATTGAAGTACTCGTCGGCATTCCTTCCGTGTGTCCACACGAAGTAGACCCTCGAGCCGGGAAGGTATTCCCATCTCAAGACCACATTGGATTGAAGACTGCTTAATGTAAAGCGGTCCCGTTTCGGGAATTCCGAATACGCTGAGACCGCATCGCGATCGAGCAAGAGACCGTAATCGTCGTATTCACCCCGGGCGACAAAGAGCTGGCTGTAGATCTGGAGGGAGAGGTTGGTTGTGAATGTGACATCACTCCTCAGGGTAAAGTCCAGCGCACGCGTATCCCGTTTTCCGAACACGGGTACGTAGAAACTTTGAGGGGCCACGTACTCGGAAACGCCAAGCAGGCCGTCCAGCGTCTCGCTCTGCCCCATATTTACCATGGCATCCAGATCTCCTACATCCAGTTCGGCTGATTCGAGTCCGATGTACCAGCCGTCTTCCGTCCGGACAAAGGATTCGTTCGATGACCAGGCATGGACAACGTTTTCGAACTCCACCTCTGCATTGCCCAGGAGAGAGACACGTGAGCCGACATTCCACGAGCCTCGAAGCGCGGACCCCCATGTGGTTCCGCCTTCCTCATCGAGCTGAATGCTGATTTCCGGCTCTACTCGCCAGGTACGGCGCTCGTCGGTCGTCATCTCGGCTTCGATGCCAAAAGCAGCCGGCCTGGCCCACGGTCCAAGTCCACGGGTCTCGTAGATGTCGTATCCACCAAACGGATTGACGACCGTTCCCTCAACCTGAACCTGCTGAAATCCCCGGAGCGTCAGTGTCGTGCTCATATCGATCTCCATCCCGAGATCCAGACCGTCCGTGTACGCCAGCATTTGCCGCGTCATGCTCTCCAGACTACCCCGGAGAAACGGACCGAACGATCTTCCGCCGAAAATGTCGTGTTCGAAGCGCAAGATGACGTTGGCAATGTTGTTCTGACGCAAGCGGCCGATGTCGTTCGGGTCAAACGTATCGCTGAATGCATTCGCCTGGAAAAATCCTTTCCAGGCGCCCTGCCGTTTGACGGCTTCGATTCTGCCGGCGACGCCGGTCTCCGACTCCTCATCCGGGCTGCTGCTCATTTGGCGCGTAAAAGCGGCCATTCCTGTAAAACTGTATCGGTTGTCGAGGAATCGAAAGTCCCAATCCGTTCCCCCGACAATGCTGCTGCGACGAAAAGAACCGTCGTTGGTGGGCCCATCAAACAGCGTAAGCATCGCCCCGGCATGGGAGTATTCGCCGATTTGTTGGCTCGCCCGGGCGACGCCAAAGTGCCTATCCGGAGAAAAATCATCTCCAGTCGTTGCAGCGAGGAGACCGAATGAAAGGTCGCCGGCTGTTCGGCCGGATAGTTTCGACGCACCGAGAATCGGGCTATCCGCACCGATCCGTCGGGTGTAAAGCAGGTTTCCGGGGCCGGAGTCAAAGTGGAAGATGCTGATGCCCTCTATGAAAAACGGTCTCCGTTCCTCGTAGATGGTCTCGAAGGCCGTCAGATTGAGCACGGCCGGATCGGATTCGACCTGTCCAAAGTCGGGATTGACCGTTGCATCCAGGGTAATGTTAGAACCCAGCCCCACTTTCAGATCGGCGCCAATATCAAGGTCGGTACTCCGCAGCGCCGTATCGGAAATCTTCGGATCTTCCTCCGCGTACAAACCCGAAACGGTGTACGGTGTAACCTGGATATTTCTTTTGGGAGAGATGCCTTCGATTCCCGTGACCGTCCCAAAGTTGGCGACCATGTTATCCCGGTTGACCCTGGGCACCAGTGGCCACTCGGACGCCTCACCCAGACGCGGAATCCGGCGAGAGAAGTGGATGCCCCAGGTCTGTTGCTCCGCTTCCGGGAATCGGAGCATCGAATAGGGGATACGCATCTCAACAAGCCATCCGGTTGACGTGGTTCTGACGGCGGAATCCCAGATGGCGTCCCACGATGGGTCGGTGCCTTGTGGCGCCGTGCTATTGAAGCCTCCTCCGCCACCTCCCGGGACACCTCCACCCCCTCCGAGATCGTCTCTCAGCGCATCAAATTGAACGCCGGCTGCATTCACGCCAAAAACGAAGGCCGTTCTTCGGTCCAGTTTCGAGTCGATTGAAACCAGGAACCAGTCGGCCAGATTGTAATCATCTCTTCTGCCCAGCGACTCCAGAATACTGTCGGGATCGTCATCATTGAGTTCCGCCCCGATGTAGAGATATTCATTGTCGTAGAGGACCCTGACGTAGGTTTGCATGGCCGCAGGATCACCTTCGACCGGTTCGAACTGAACAAATCCCGTAGCGGGCTCCGCCGGCGACCATGGCTCATCGTCCAGATGTCCATCCACGGAGATCGGGCGTTCGGCTGCGGATGCCACGATGGTTGAGATGGAAGACGCCGTCTCATCGGTAGCCTGCCGACCGGCTCCATGTAGAGCAGCACTACCAAAAAGGAACACCATAGTGAGCCCAAGAAAAGGAATCACCTTCTCCATCTGTTTTCCAGTTTTGTTCGTGGCGGACTCGTTGAATGAACCGGATTGTCCGACCGGTTTTTTGTCTCCGTTCTTCCGAGACGGAGGGGCGAACGCACACCTCTTACTCCGATATGTATGGCCCGGTTTGCCTGCCGGATTCAGCGCGCAATGCGATCTGCACCGGGACGCTGCCAGATTCACCGAGGTGTAGCTGATTTGCGTTCCTTAATGGTCGGCATCCGGCTCAGTATCCTCATGCTTGGCTCGCAACGCTATGGTGTACAGTAAAGGAGCCAGGGAAAGAGGGAGTTGCCGGAGACTACTGGATTTCATCAATCGGCCCATCGTCGCTTACCTCCGCTTCGATCCGGTCGCTCCGCCGGTCCTCGTGTCGAACGGAGGATTCTCATGACGAGAGCACCATGAGAGAACGGCTGACCGGCAGCAGCCGATCAGCCGTTCTCTAGTGGGCCCTACGGGATTATTCCGTGGCTTGCGGCCACTCCATCTGTTCGTCGCCCTGCCACCGGCAGGGCTCCTCGGGTCGAACGGAGCTCCTCACCCGAATAGACCATGAGAGGAAGGCCAAGCGGCAGTTGCCGCTTGGCCTTCCTCTGGTGGG
>CAZIIP010000375.1:0-3555 GCA_964539455.1 uncultured Rhodothermales bacterium | reverse complement strand
GACAAGAATTGCCGGTGTTGCCGGGCACCTTTGGTAACAAGCGCCCGGAATGAAAGGTACATCACCTACCGTTTTACTCACGGCCCTCTTTGCATTGTGGTCTTGCGGATCGTCTTCCGATCGCCACAGCGACCCTTTCATCGAGGTTGTAGACGACACGGGTGCGGTAGTTGTGTTGCAGGAAAAGCCTTGGCGGATTGTCTCGCTTGCGCCGAACATCACAGAATTGCTTTTTGCAGCCGGAGCGGGGGCCCAGGTTGCGGGTGTGAGTACCGCCGACGATTATCCGGAGGCGGTTGGTGACCTGCCACGCTTCAGTGCCGTCCCGCTCAATGTCGAAGCCCTTGCCACACTGAATCCGGATTTGGTGGTCGCCGCTGAGACGTTCAATCCACAACAACACCTCGAGGCGTTGGGCAGGCTAAACATTCCACTTTTCGTTTTGTCATTCGACACCCTGGAGGATATCTGGAATGCCATCGACCGGCTTGGTGCAATCACCGGCAATGCCGCATCTGCAAAGGCCACCAAGCAATCAATTTTGTCGCGACTGGAGCCTTTCGAGGAACGGAGCAAAATGAAGCGGCAAGTGCCCACCGTATTGCTTTTGCTCGGAACGGAAAGGCTGTATGCTTTTGGCGGAGACAGTTACATCACGGATGTGATCCGGCTATCCGGAGGGCAGAGCGCGACGGCCGGTTATGAAGGACCGTCCGCCGTTCTGACGGAAGAGTTCGTTCTCCGGTGTGATCCCGATGTGATCGTCGGTGCATTCATGGGGACGGCGTCCATGGATTTGCTGTTACGCAATCACCCTTCATGGTCCGTATTATCGGCCGTCAGAAACGATCGGCTCTGTACCGTAAATCCGGACTTTCTCCTGCGTCCGGGCCCGAGACTCGTCGAAGGTATCAAAGCGATTTCGGCGTGTCTTGCTGAATTCGGATTGCGGGCATCGCAGGTGGATTAAGAAACATTGACCCCGGGCTATCGTTTTTTGTGCCGTTTTTCGCCAGACAGACCACCGGTCCATACAGGGTGCCCTTGACTCAAGCCGAAGTAGCGCCTCCGCCTGTAACACGCCCAATTTCGTTGCGTGACATACAGCAACCCGTACTGGAGGAAATGCGGAATTTCAAGCATCAGTTTCGTGATGCGATGCGCAGTTCCGTGCGGCTGCTCGATCTCATTACGCGCTACGTGCTCCGCACAAAGGGCAAGCAGCTGCGGCCGTTGCTGGTTTTCCTCACGGCAAAAGCTTGCGGAGGTGTGACACCGTCGTCGTACAATGCGGCCGCTCTGGTCGAGTTGCTTCATACTGCGACACTGGTGCACGACGACGTGGTGGATGAAGCGGAAAAGCGGCGCGGCTTTTTCTCCATACAGGCACTCTGGAAACGCAAAGTCGCAGTACTATTCGGCGATTTCCTGCTGGCGCGGGGATTGTTGTTGGCATTGGACGGCAAGGATTACCAGCTACTCCATATCGTCTCGGATGCGGTTCGACGCATGAGTGAGGGTGAATTGCTGCAAATCGAAAAATCCCGCAAGCTGGATATTGACGAGGAGACCTATTTCCGGATTATCTCGGACAAGACGGCCTCCCTGATCTCTGCTTGCACGACTACGGGTGCCGCTTCCGCCACATCCGATCCTGCCGTTGTCGAGCGCATGCGAGCCTTCGGCGAGCACCTCGGCATTGCTTTCCAGATTAGAGACGATTTGTTCGACTACGGAAATTCCAACGTCGGCAAACCGCTCGGGCTCGACATGCAGGACAAGAAGATGACGTTGCCGCTGATTGTCGCATTACAACGGGCAGATCCCGGCGAGCAACGTCGCATTATGCAGGTTATTCGCAAGAAGAGAAAAAGCCGATCCGATCTCAAGCAAGTGCGGCACTTTGCCGACACCCACGGCGGTATTACCTATGCAACGGAGAAGATGTTGGAAATGGCCGATAAGGCACGTGGATTCCTGAATGGACTGCCGCACTCTTCCCCGCGGGATGCGCTCGAACAACTGGTGGATTACGTGGTCCAGCGCTCCCGGTAGGCCGTCTTCCGGGACACTCCGAACATCCTTACGCGTCATGGCTTCGCTTTACTTACTGGGCACAGGCGCTGCGGTAACCGATCCGCACCGAACCACTACCATGCTGGCGGTCTCGAACAAATCCGGATTTCTGGCGGTGGACTGTGGGGGCGATCTCGTGCAGCGCCTCCTGGCAGCCGGTCTGGATCCACTCCGGCTGTCCGCTCTTCTGCTTACGCACGAACATCCGGACCACACCAGCGGATTTCCGTTGTTGATGGAAAAACTGTGGCTTCACGGCCGCCGGCGACCGGTCAGCGTATACGGTCCGGAAAGTGCCCTGACGCAGGCCCGTTCCGTTTTTTCTACATACGACACGTCGCGTTGGAGCGGCCTGCCCGATATCGAATGGTCTCCGGTACCGCTAGAAAAGGATTCCGCCGTGCTGAGTGAGTGGGGTTGGGAAGTGGTCGCATCGCCGGGCGATCATGGCGTTCCGGTCCTCGGATTTCGATTCACTTCGACAGACGACGGCAAAGTGGTCACCTACTCTGCCGACACGGCACCGTCGAGATCCATCGTGTCTCTCGCACATCATTCCGATCTGCTCGTACACGAAGCGACCGGTGCACGCGAGGGGCACACATCTGCGCCACAGGCAGCACGGCTGGCGCTCGATTCGGATGTGAGACGCCTTTTGCTGGTACATCTCCCTCCTTCGGCGGAACTCGAAATAGCCGAGGCACAGTCGATCTTTCCCAATACGGAAGCGGGCACGGAACTGGGCACTTACCTGCTTTAAACGGCATTGCGGAAACGACTGGTAAGCACGACAAAGCGTGCCGGACGTCAGTCGTCGGACTCCCAGAGGTAGGCGAACTGAATATGCTGCGACCCGTCGCTGTCGGCAACGGCAAATCCCCGACCTTCCTTGCCGTAGATCTGTGCGCCTCCGACCACTCCCGATTTGTTTAACGCATAAAAGCTGACATTGAAATTGGGGCGGCCGTCTTCGGTTTGCAGCCTTGCAAGTCTCGTGTGGTCGGCTATGCGCCGGCAGGTGTACAGACATGCCTCCTCAGGTGAATCTCCCGCTCGCATACGCTCGACAATCAGGAAGCATGAAAGATTTTCGAGATTGGCCTCTCCCCTGCCTGTAGATCCGGCCGCACCGACGTCATTGTCGGCATAAAGTCCGGCGCCGATAATAGGCGAATCGCCCACGCGCCCGGGCACCTTGAAGGCCAGTCCACTGGTTGTCGTAACCGAGGAGATGTTTCCGTTCAGATCGACGGCGGAGCAATGTATGGTCCCCCACGGCCGATCGTCGAGAACCGGCAGCGCACCGATGCCCTTCTCGCCCGCTTCATGGGGTGGCAGATAGTCGTCGCGGTCCGAGAGCGTCTCGCGCCAGTTCACCCATATTTTGCGAGACCGTTCCGTGAGCAGGTTCTCTTCCTTGAATCCGTGCATCCGGGCAAATTCCAGCGCGCCGTCGCCGACGAGCAGGCAGTGATCGGT
>CAZIIP010000374.1:0-3563 GCA_964539455.1 uncultured Rhodothermales bacterium | reverse complement strand
GGGCTTTGTCGTGGGGCACCTCAGCGGCCTGTTCGCTTACGGTGTGCTACGTTCGAACGCGGCGTTCGTTTTGCCCTTGACCATGTTCGTGTTTCCCGCGTGGCTGGAGGAGGTGTTTTTTCCCGGAGACAGTGAGCCCGTGCTCATCGCCAAGGCAAGTCCGACGCTACGGCTGCTTCAGCGCGTACGTGACGAAGCACACCGCTTCGCCATCGTTTCCCAACGGAAAAAGCGCACGAAACAGCTCACCTTCAGCGAATTGACCACCATCGACGGAGTAGGCAAAAAGACGGCTGAGAAGCTCCTTCGAAGTTTTGGTTCCGTGAAGAGAATCAAAGGCGCAACAGAGGAGCAACTGTGCGATATTGTCGGGCCTTCGATGGCAAAACGTGTCGCGGAACACTTCTCCTGAGGCGCATTGCACCGGTTCGTCCGGCAAGTCGCCGCAAGAATGGTATCTTCCCGGAGTTTTTGCGACATCGGTGAACGGTCGATCAGCCAGTCATGCTTAATTACATTTGGGCCGGACTCATCATATCGAGTTTTGTATTTGCCCTCGTTGTCGACATCGGAGAGATCAGCGAGAACAGATACAGAAACGGTGAAGTGCTTCCGGTTACGCTGGAGGTGAATGCGGATTCCGATGTCGAGGGGCGGCGCGTGGACGTCCAAGTTTCGATCGATCCGGCGGTTTACCGCTCGCTTTACGACGTGGAGAATGCTCCTGAATCGCCATTCGACGGGACAATCATCCGGACACAGGAAGGCACGGAGCTTCGATTTGCGCGCGATGTGCCGCTACCGGAGCCGCTTTCCTCAATACGCAGCTTCACGGCCAAACGAGATCTCGAATTGTTGGCGACGGTGACCGGGCTCCCGGCACTACGACCTGACGCGACGGTTGCCGCCGGAATACAATTTCGTCCTGTCCGGTTTGTCAAGATGAACGCCATTGCCACCGCGGCGATTGAATTTGCCGAGACCGCGGTGACCATCGCACTCGGGCTTATCGGCGTACTCGCCCTTTGGCTGGGTTTGCTCCGCATTGCGGAATCCGCCGGCCTTATCAACAGCTTCGTCAAGTTGGTCCAACCGTTGCTGCGCCCCCTCTTTCCCGAGATACCCCGCGGCCATCCGGCCCTGGGGATGATTGCCCTGAATTTGACGGCGAATGTGATGGGCCTGGGAAACGCCGCCACGCCGCTCGGAATTAAGGCGATGGAGGAATTGCAGGAGCTGAATCCGGGCGAAGACACGGCAACCAATGAAATGGTAACGCTTCTGGCACTCAACACGGGTAGCGTTCAGCTGGTACCACCGACGATCCTGGTTGCGGTCATGGGCCTGCAGATCAATCAACTCATCTTCGCGATCATCGTGGCAACGTCCATCTCTACGGCCTGCGGTGTCATTGCGGCCAAGGTGCTGCAACGGCTGCCCAGATATCGAAAAACCGACCCAAGGATTCAGCCCAACGCTACCCACTCCGGCCAATAGAACACCATGGAACTCATTCGGGAAATATTGACACTCGTCTCCTATTTCGTGCTGCCGACGTTGATCGTTGGATTCCCGCTTTACGGTTTGATAAAGCGCGTGCCGGTATACGAGGAATTCGTCGAAGGAGCAAAAGAGGGATTCACCCTGGCCGTTACGATTATTCCTTACCTGGTAGCCATCCTGTTCGCTATTGCGATGTTTCGTGCGTCCGGAGCGCTGGATTTTCTGGTCGAAGGACTCAGACCGGTTCTTGGTGCCGTCGGCATCCCCCCGGAAATCCTTCCCATGGCATTGGTGCGTCCCCTTACCGGATCCGGCTCCGTCGGTATCGTGCTCGACATGATTCGTGAGTTCGGAGAGGACTCTATTCTCGTAAAGATGGCGGGTACCATGTTTGGGTCCACCGAAACAACCTTTTACGTGATTGCGGTTTATTTCGGCGCCGTCAACATCAAGAAAACGCGCCATGCCGTTCCAGCGGGTCTTTTTGCCGACTTTGCCGCCATGTTGGCCTCGGTCTACGTCGTAAGACTGCTGTTTGGCTAGAAAAACGATAGACGATTCGTACATGAAGTCATCCGTTGAAGACGGGAAGCGTCTGAATCCTTTCGCAGTGCGCGTCCTGCTCGGCGTGTTTATTCCGACCGTCCACGCCATGTGGCGCCCGACGATCGTCGGGCGCGAGAATATGCCCGAAGACGGTCCCTGTTTTGTGTACGGGAATCACTCTATGTACCTGGATCCCTTCGTCGTCAACATTTTTTTCGGCATGAATCCCACAGCCGGAATCATGGCGCGCGAGTTTTTGCGCAAGGGCGTCAAGGCCTGGCTGCTGAGAAACATCGGGATCGTGCCGGTTGCCCGAAACGATGCGTCCGTCATCCGTGCGATCTTCAGGATGATCGAGGCCAAACGCAAGATTACCATCTACCCGGAGGGTGGACGGCGATGGGACGGACGGCCGTTGCCGTGGATACCGTCGACCGTAAAACTCTACAGGCGGACGGGTTTACCCGTTTATTGCGTCATCGTACACGGCTCTTACCTTGCATGGCCTCGCTGGGCGACCTATCCGCGGCCCGCACGTCTGAGACTCGAATTCCTTCCCCCCACCACCGTTCCCAAACAGGAATCACTCGAGGACGCCACCAGACGACTGCAGGCACCAATCGACTTCGACGATGGTGTCGCTGACGACGCGATTAAACCAAAGTACGCTTTTCGTCCGGCGGCAGGAATTCACAAGCTGCTTTATCGGGATCCCGTTACGGGCAATAGCGGCGAGATTTACACGCCCGACGGCTATCAGGTGAAGAATCGGGAGGGCTCCTTGAATTACACGATGCTGCCGGATTCAACCCTGAGAGATGAGGCCACCGGAGAAATATATACCACTGGTCAACTGTATGAGCGCATTCGCAACCTCCCACCCGAGCGGGATGCTGACGGTGCGTATGTTTCAAATACCGTGGACGTAAAGCTTTCGAGGACCTTCCCTGATTTTGAAGATTGGGGGATGCACGATGCCCGCTTGTTTGAAGATGCCATTGTTCTGGAGGGTGCGGAACGCGAGCGGTGGCCGCTGGAAGAGGTTCAATCTGCCCAGATCGAGCGCAACTGGAAACTGCAGATCACCTATCCGGAGGGCATTTTACAGTTGGGATTCGTAGAGGAAGGAAGCGCACTGCAATGGATGGATAGGCTCTCCGCGCTGGGTATTCAACAACACTAGGTGATTTTCGGTAACGTGATGGACGTATCCGCTTTTTTCTGGGACCATCCGCTGACCATGTGGGAATTGTCGGTCGATGTTGCCGTAATCGGCTTTCTTTTGTTGTTGAGCACGATTGCCCGGCGATATCTGCGGCTGTTTCAACAATACCTCGTGCCAAACAGTCTTATTGCAGGCTTTATCGGTCTGATACTGGGTCCGGAGCTGGTCAATCTGTTGCCCTTCACGCTCGAACGCATGGGCGTGTACGTTTATCATCTCCTGGCCATTCTGTTCATCGGTATGGGCCTTCGCGGATCGGGCACGCGCTCGCGCGGTGCGATAGAATTCG
>CAZIIP010000373.1:0-3566 GCA_964539455.1 uncultured Rhodothermales bacterium | reverse complement strand
GACCCGGATCTTCGATACGGATTTCAGGATTCGGTACTGAAGTGCAAGCAAGAAACCGGAGCCAAGTAACAAGAAACAAGAAAAAAGGGACCGAGAGACGAGAAACCGTCAATCGTGTCCCTCCTTTCGAGATACGGAATGCGTCCTGTGGAATTGATTCACTTTGTGACTTCGTGAGAGAATACCGTTTCGGCTTCTTGCGAATGAAAAAGCCTTGGCAATATGATAAGCTCCCGTAATCCATGATCGAATTCGACCTCGACGAACACGTCCACCGGCGTTTTAATCCGCTTACGGGAGATTGGGTGCTTGTCTCGCCTCACCGCGCAAAACGGCCCTGGCAGGGACAGGTAGAAAAGCGGCCGCCGGAGAAGCGTCCGGCGTACGATCCCGATTGTTATCTCTGTCCGGGCAACGGCAGGGCAGGGGGAGCAAAGAATCCCCGCTACGAACAGACCTTCGTATTCGACAACGATTTTGCCGCACTTCGAATGGATGTGCCGCATGGATCGATCAACCGAAAGGGTTTGATTAGTGCGGCATCGGAGCGGGGGATATGCCGGGTGATCTGCTTCTCTCCCCGGCACGATCTGACGTTGCCGGAAATGGACGGGCCGGCCATTCGGGAAGTGGTGGATGTATGGACAGAAGAGTATGAGACAATCGGTGCAAATCCGGACATTAACTATGTTCAGATCTTCGAAAACAAGGGGGCGATGATGGGATGCTCCAATCCGCATCCTCATGGCCAGATCTGGGCGCAGGAGACATTGCCGGACGAGGTGGCGAAAGAGGATGCACGGCAAAAGGGATATTTCGACACGCATGCGCGCACGATGCTATCCGACTACCTCGAGCACGAACGCAAGGAGGGCGTACGGATAGTGTTCGAGAACGAGCATTTCAGCGTACTGGTGCCATTCTGGGCATTCTGGCCGTTCGAGGTTTTGCTCGTTTCGCGGCGTGCGGTGCCGAACCTTTCGCAGTTGACCGACGAGGAGCGAGACGGCCTCGCGGATGCCGTCAAACGGTTGACGACGCGCTACGACAACCTCTTCGAAATCTCTTTTCCCTATTCGGCCGGCTTCCACCAGGCACCTACGGACGGCGATGAGCACCCCCACTGGCACCTTCACATGCACTTTTATCCACCTCTCCTGCGGTCTGCAACCGTGAAAAAATTCATGGTGGGTTACGAGATGCTGGGGATGCCGCAACGCGATATCACGGCCGAGTTGAGCGCGGATCGACTCCGATCTCTTTCCGAAGTACATTACAGCGCTTTGTAAAAACGATCACCACCACCAGGACCCCTGTCACCCCGGAACAGATGGAAACCAGCGTTACGTTATCGTTTATCGACTATTCGATTATTGCGATCTACTTCGTCTTTGTACTCGGCATCGGGTGGGCGTTGAAACGCTACATGCGGTCGAGTACGGATTTTTTCCTGTCCGGTCGCTCGATTCCTGCATGGATTGCCGGCTTGGCATTTCTCTCCGCCAACCTGGGAGCCCAGGAGGTGATCGGCATGGCCGCCTCCGGCGCCAAGTACGGTATTGCCACTAGTCACTTCTATTGGATCGGCGCCATTCCGGCCATGGTCTTCGTGGGCGTGTTCATGATGCCGTTTTACTACGGCTCGCGTGCTCGGTCCGTGCCCGAGTATCTGAAAATGCGTTTCGACGAGAAGACCCGTGGCTTCAATGCGATCACCTTCGCTGCGATGACCGTCTTTTCTTCCGGTATCTCGATGTATGCCATGGGTTTGCTCCTGCAATTGCTGCTCGGATGGGACTTCAATTTCAGTGTGCTGATCTCCGCGATTATCGTACTCCTTTACATCTTCCTGGGAGGTTTGACCTCGGCGATCTACAACGAGGTGCTGCAGTTTTTCCTCATCGTCATGGGATTTGTCCCCTTGGTCATTATCGGCTTGATCGACGTTGGCGGATGGGACGGTCTAACGGCGCGTCTGAGCACGATGGCCACCGAACAAGGATTTGCGGCGGGCGCGTGGACAAACTCTTGGGCACACATGGGCGACGCGGCCGCCAATCCCATGGGCGTCGAGGTCTTCGGCGTGGCCATGGGCTTGGGCTTCGTGCTCTCTTTCGGCTACTGGTGCACGGATTTCCTTGTCGTGCAGCGTGCTATGGCGGCTGATTCGATGTCATCCGCGCGCCGTACGCCACTCATCGCAGCCGTGCCCAAGATGCTGTTTCCGGCGCTCGTCATTCTTCCCGGGATGATCGCGATTGCGTTGACCACGCAGATGCCCGAATCCGGATTTTCGCTTCCGATGAAGGCCGACGGTACCTACAATTACGATTTGACCATTCCGATGATGCTGGTCCACTACTTCCCGACCGGCTTGCTGGGTGTGGGTCTGACCGCCCTCATGGCCTCGTTTATGTCGGGGATGGCGGGCAACGTGACAGCCTTCAATACCGTCTGGACGTACGACATTTACCAGTCATACATCAAAAAGGACGGCACCGACAATCACTATCTGTGGATGGGACGGTTTACGACGGTATGGGGGATTGCCCTATCGGTGGCGACGGCCTACGTGGCGACGGAGTTCAACAACATCATGGACATGCTCCAGCTCGTGTTTGCCTTCGTGAACGCACCGCTGTTTGCCACCTTCCTGCTGGGTATGTTCTAGAAACGTGCTACCGGTCACGCCGCATTTACCGGCTTGGTGGCGGGCACGCTCGCCGCGGCCTTACACCACGGACTCAGTCTTCCGATCGGCTCCGAGATCGGTATAAAGGGAGGCTGGATCTTCGCGATCAGTTCGTACACGAGTGAAATGGCACAGAACTTTTGGACCGCCATCTATGCCTGGACGGTTTGTTTTGTCGTAACCATCATTGTGAGCCTCGTTACGAAACCGAGACCCGATAGCGAGTTGCGCGGCTTGGTGTACTCACTTACCGAACGCCAGCGCGACGAGGGGCTGCCCTGGTACAAGCGTCCGATGACCCTGGGCGTCATCGTTCTTCTTGCCGCTCTCGTGTTGAACATTATTTTCTTCTAGAGATTGGCGTTCCTGCCTCGAATCATGCAGATAAAACCATTTGGAGATAGACCATGGGACTTGATATTCGCCTGCCGATCGGCCTCATGTTTGCCATTGTCGGTTTGCTCGTCCTGTTTATGGGACTCTTCGGTGACGCGGCGATGTATGACAAGTCGCTCGGATACAATCTGAACCTGTGGTGGGGACTCGGTTCGCTCGGTTTTGGCGCGCTGTTCATCTTCCTGTCACGAAAAAACATCAAACGCCTTGCCGGAAAGGCCCAGGAATAGCATTCGCACGGGCCAGTTCAAGCAACAGTCAAGGAAGGGCCGGGGACGGGCGTATCAAGCGGCCAATTGAGAAAACTGTGCGACGCCGTATTTGCCGGTCGTTTTCCAGTCGGGCTCCGTCGCATCGAGCCGTTTCTGCGTCGCTTTGTTGACCTCGAGCAGCGTGTCGCACTTTAGCGTTCGCAGCAGCAACAAAGGCGCCGGAAACTCAGGTAGTGCCTCCGACAGGCGCGTGCCGGGCGGCCAGA
>CAZIIP010000372.1:0-3568 GCA_964539455.1 uncultured Rhodothermales bacterium | reverse complement strand
ATTCTCGTCGACATTTCGGACCGCTCGGAAATCGACGAGCGGGTACATTGGCCGGATGTGGATGATCCGAAATGGATCGAAGGGGTCGCTGATCGAGCCCGAACGCTGCGGAAGGAGACCGACAAATTCGTCATCGGACGCATGGTCACGTCGCACGGACCGTTCCAGCTCGCCTGCAGTCTACGCGGTACGGAGAATTTCATGATGGACATGGCTGCGGACCCCGAAATGGCCCATTATTTGATCGGCCGGATCGGCGATACGATTGCCGGGCTTACGCGGGCTTACCTGCGTACATCCGATGGAAATCTCGACATGATCGAACTGCCGGGTGACGACTACGCATCGAACAATGGCCCTCTCATCTCACCGGCAATGTTTAAGGAGTTTGTTAAACCGGTTATTCAGCGAATTGTCCACACCATCCGAGACGAGCAGGCCGATATCAAAATCATGCTGCACAGCGACGGATTGATCACGCGGCTGATCCCGGATATTGTCGACCTGGGCGTGGATGTGCTGCATCCCCTCGAGCCCATGCCCGGCATGGACCACGAGAAGATCAAGAAAGAATTCGGCAGCAGATTGGCATTTCTGGGCGGCATCGATATCAGTCACGCGATGCCGGGAAGCCGCGAGGACGTCACCAACGAGGTCAAGGAGCGGATCCGCACACTCGCTCCCGGCGGTGGCTACGTCCTGGCCCCATCCAACCACTTGCAGGTCGACGTGCCTCCGGAAAACGTCGTCACGCTTTTCGAGGCGGCACGTGAATTCGGGAGGTATTCCTAGCGTATTGAAAGCCGCAGATCCCGCTCATAACGCGAGACCTCCACGCTGCTTCGTGAGCAAATACACGACGGAAACGACCTGGCGTCTCCATTGACATATCGCGGTACCCACATTCAGCCCGGTTAACCCGACGGCGAACTACCCACCTGACCGTAAGCGGAAGACCACCCGTGTCTGCTCCGCCGAAGGATCCCGGCAAGAGACGAACGCCCTCGACATGCGGTGAGCCGCACCTCCGCCCTGCCCGCATGTGGATCACGTGACGAACGCCCTCGACACGCGGTGAGCCGCACCTCCGCCCTGCCCGCATGTGGATCACGTGACGAGTGCCCTCGACATGCAGTGAGCCAATCGACCGGGACGGGCTCATTTTGTGATGCTTTGTTGAAGAATCGGAATGCACTGGCCTGTCTATTTAGAATTAGTCTAAATTAACTATTGCAATTTGGACCTATTCTAAATAAAACACCGAGACCGGCTCATGTATACTTATAAAGTGGCATTTGCAGCGGCCTTATTTGCCTTGACACTGCTCCCGAATTCGGCACTTCACGCCCAGAGTAACGGAAGAATTGCCGGAATTGTCATGGAATCAGGCTCAGACGAACCGCTTCCCGGAGTAAACGTCCAGGTGAAAGACACCGGAGCGGGCGCCGTTTCCGACATGGACGGCCGTTTCGAGATTGGGGGCTTGTCCGAAGGAGTGTACGTGCTTGGCGTATCCAGCGTCGGTTTCGTGAGCGAGCAGTTCCGTGTTCGGGTAGCGAACAATACCGTCAGGACGGTACGAATTCCATTGCAGCCGGCGGTTGTAGAAATTCCCGAACTGCTCGTGGAGCGTGAAAGCATGCTGGCGCACCCAACAGGGCTGGATGGAATTCCGGGATCGGTTCACCGCGTGCCGATCCGGGCGCTCCAGAAGTTCGCGGCGACTGACGTCAACCGGGCGCTGCGCAACGTACCGGGACTGAATCTTCAGGAAGAAGACGGGTACGGGCTGCGACCGAACATCGGCATTCGCGGCTCCGGTGCTGCGCGCAGCCAGAAAATCTCCCTTATGGAGGACGGGGTTCTCGTGGCGCCGGCACCCTACGCAGCACCGGCCGCCTACTATTTCCCGACCATTGGTCGCATGCAGGAAATCGAGGTGCGTAAGGGTTCAAGCCAGATCAAATACGGCCCGTACACAACCGGAGGTGCGGTCAATCTTGTATCCAGATCTATCCCGGAGTCGTTCACAGGTGAGACCAGTGTCCTGGCCGGGATGGAGCAAAGTGTAATGTTGGAAGGCATGCTGGGTAATTCGTGGCGTCATGGCGGGTTCATCGCCCAGGCCTTCAATGCGCGAACGAACGGTTTCAAGGAATTGGACAACGGCGACAACACCGGCTTCAATAAGACCGATGTCATGGTGAAGGGGCGCATAAATACCAACAAGGACGCGCGGGTATATCAAGCGCTCTCTTTGAAGCTGCTGCTGACGGACGAACTGTCGAATGAGACGTACCTCGGTTTAACGAGAGAGGATTTCCGCACCAATCCGCTTCGACGGTATGCCGGCTCGGCTGAGGACGAAATGGATGCCGGCTATCAACAGGCGATGTTACGCCATCTCGTCGTGCCTGCACAAGATCTCAGGATCATCACGACCGCATACCGGTCCACTTTCAGCCGCAACTGGTACAAACTCGACAAGGTCGGGGGCATTTCCATCGCTGGATTGCTCAGTAATCCGGAAGAACATTCGCAGGAATATTCCGTGGTGTCGGGGCGCCTCACCAACAGCGATATCATGCTGGCGGTGAAGGCCAACAATCGTGAATACCTCTCACGTGGCCTCCAGTCCACTGTAGCGTATGGGCACTCGACGACGTTCGGAAGAGTGGATTTGGAAATGGGCGTCCGCATCCACGAGGATGAAATGGACCGCTTCCAGTGGGTCGATGATTACGCAATGACTGAAAGCGGAATGGCGCGCGTCCGGGCCGGCACCCCGGGAACCGAGTCGAACCGCATTGAAAAGGCCAAAGCTGTGGCCGTGTTCCTGCAACCCAGACTAATGGCAGGACGCTTCACGATTCAGCCCGGTCTGCGATACGAAGACATCTCCATTGGACGTGAGGATTTCGGGAAATCCGATCCCGGCCGCACGGGCGTTGATCTTTCCACACGCGAAAATGAGGTTCAGGGCTGGATTCCCGGAGTGGGTGTGTCGGCCGAACTGAGTGCTGTCGTCAAGGCTTTCGCCGGCGTCCATCGCGGATTTGCACCGCCGGGATCGCGTGAGGGTACGGATCCGGAGGCAAGCATCAATTACGAACTCGGGCTCCGCTATCGCAACGGCGTTAGCAATGCCGCAGTTGCCTTGTTCTACCACGATTATTCGAACCTGCTCGGCTCGGATCTGGCCGCCACCGGCGGTACCGGTTCCGGCGACCTCTTCAACGGCGGCGCAGCCACGGTCCGCGGACTCGAGGTGACCCTTCGTGACAACCTCGGCCGACTCCTGAACTGGCGCATGGCCCTTCCCGTCGGTCTATCCTACACCTTTACGGATGCCACCTTCGGCACTTCCTTCTCCAGTGATTTCAGCAACTGGGGAGAGGTCTCAGAGGGAGATGAACTCCCCTACGTACCGCGAAACCAGGTTTCGGTCGATATCGGACTCGAAGCCGATAAATTGGCGTTTAACGTCCAGGGAGCATGGATCGATGACCTTCGTACCATTGCCGGGCAGGGTGCGCTTGTGCCAAGCGAGTCGATCGCGTCGTTTTTT
>CAZIIP010000371.1:0-3572 GCA_964539455.1 uncultured Rhodothermales bacterium | reverse complement strand
GGATGTCATTCGTTGGCGTCAGAGGGTAACTTAGGCAATTTTGCCTAAGTGTCGTTGAATCATCGGGCATCATTCGGAGAGCAGGTGTCGTCGCGGCGTAGCATCATCATCGGGATATTGCTGGTCGCACTACCGGTAGCGGCGTTGATACCGGTCACGCGTCTCGTGATCGACTGGCTGCGCTATGCCGATGTGCCGGGAATCGAAACCGGCGGACCGCCGCGCGGATTCGACTGGGTCGAGTGGAACGATGAGGACGGTGCGGTTACTGCAACCTTCGTTTTCCCATCGGGCTCCGGCCATCAGGCGGGTATCCGTGAAAACGACGTACTGTACGAGCTGGACGACCGCCAGTTTTTTTCTTCGGAAGATCTGCAGCGCGGAATTGCCGGAATTACCCCCGGTGAACGCCGGCTGATCACGGTCCAGCGCGATTCCGGGCTGGTTTCGCTCGACCTGCGCATCAGCAGCTATCCCACATTTCTTTACCCGCTCAGCACATCGCTCTGGTACAGTTCAATATGGGGCTTTGCACTGGCGGCATTTCTTCACCTGCTGGCACTCGTAGTAGTACTTCCGATGGCGGGGAGAAGCGGGCATTCACGCCGTGCCGCTTTCATGATTCTGGCGGCCGCTTTGTGGATTTGCGGCAACCTTGCACGCCTGTCGTGGCTCGAGCTTATCGGTCCGCCGGATCTGTCCGGTCCGGCTTTTCGCACCGGCTTTACGGTGCTGACGCTGACCGCCCTGGCCGGGTGGCTGGCTTTTCCGGTGTTACTCCTCAACGACGTATTGCTGGCCGTCACCGCCGGCCGGCGCACTCTCCACCGCTTGCGCTGGCTGACGTGGTTTCCGCCGGTTCTCCTCTTGCTCACGGCATTGGCAGGGGGATTGGGATGGGCACCCGCGCCGCTCTCGCTCTCCGCTCTCATCGGGCCCCTCCTTTTTTACGTAACCTGTTATATTGCGGGCGCAACGGGCCTCGTTCTGTACGACGGACTTTCCCCCGCCGGAGAGACGGAATTGGCGCGCTGGAAGCTGGTGGGCAACGGCATCCTGTTCGTCATCAGCCTGGGTGCGACCATTGCCATCCCTGGGAATCTGCCGCTTCTCGGACAGTACATGTCGGATGTCGGCGTGGGCTGGTTTACCGTCGGCATCCAGCTTCTGTCCGTCGCACCCGTCGGACTCGTGTCGTTCGACACGCTGCGACTCGGCAAACTGGACAGCATGCTCGTTCGCTCGCTCGCGTATGTCGCGGGCCTGGGACTCGTATTCTTCGTGTTCACGGGTGCCATCTACGCGCTTCAGCCGTACGAGGACAATTTCACCGTCCCGGAATCCGTGTTGTACGGGCTGGTGCTGATCGTCATCCTGGCGGTCGGTGAGTTCACCGTCCGGATGCTTCGTCCGTACACGGAGTCGTGGTTGCTGACCGAACGTCAACGTGCGAGACGCCAACTGGCGAAGCTCTCGCAGCAGATTCGGGGAACACTTGAAGTGCCCAAACTTGCTTTGCTGACCATCAATGCCACCTGTCCGGCCTTGAATGCCCGGAGCGGGCTCGTATTCCTGAAGGCGACAGATGGGCCCACGCACTGGATATCGGCCTCTTTTCATCCGGAGCCTCCCTTTTTGACGGACTCCGCCTTCGTGCGTGTTTGGCCTCATTTTGAACAGGACCCGAGCCTCTGGTCATCCAATCCGGTGCTCGACGAAAAGGACCTCCCCGATGAGTCCAGGGAGTTGCTCAAAAGCTACAACATCAACATCGCCGCACCGGTCGTAGGGGAACGCGGTGCCCACGGCATGATCCTGCTCGGCGCCAAGACGCCGCGAAGGTTGGTGTACAATGTTGAAGATCTGGAAACATTGCGATCGGTGTGTAGCCAGCTCGCCCTGGCGATCGAGCGTATCCAGTTGCTGGACCGGGAAAAGGAACTGGTGCGCATCAGCGCCGAAGCACAGCTAGTCGCCCTGCGGGCCCAGATCAATCCGCACTTTCTTTTCAACACCCTCAATACGATCGCTTCGCTCATCGAGGAAAGTCCCACACACGCAGAACGTACCGTGGAACACCTTTCCGCGATATTCAGGCACATATTGCAGACCGGCTCACAGCCGTTCGTATCCCTCAACACCGAAATGTCACTCGTTCGAAACTATTTGTCAATTGAAAAGGCGCGCTTTGGCGAAAGGCTTCACTATGAGGAAGCGCTCGGTGCGGATGCGATTGCATGCGAGGTGCCCGCGTTTTCCGTCCAAACCCTGGTGGAAAATGCCGTTCTGCACGGGATCGCCGGCGTGCGTTCCGGCGGAACGATACGGATTACGTCAAGCGTCGACGACGGCGGCATCGTAATATGCGTGCAGGATACGGGAAGGGGAATCTCAGCCCTGTTTGACCGCGACGGAGCATCGACGGAGCGGAGCTTCTTCGGTACAGGTCTCACCAATGTTGCCGAGCGTCTCACCCGACTATACGAGAGAGACGATTTACTGACGTTTGCCAGTAAACCCTGGGAAGGTACCACGGCAACGATCCGTATTCCGGCGGCGCCCCGCGCTGAAGCGCCGATGTCGGACAACGAAATGTTCGGGAACGCGTAAGTACCGTTCAGAAATTTGGTAGTGGAGATCCCATGCTCAACGCACTGATTGTCGACGACGAAGCTCCCGCCAGAAACAGGCTTCGGAAGCTGCTCGAACCGTTCGAGCAAGCGGGGCGGATCCACGTGGCGGGGGAGGCCGCAGACGGAACGGAAGCACTGGCCTTCCTGGCAGAGGAAGGGATGGACATGTTGTTTCTGGACGTGCAGATGCCGGGGCTTGGCGGCTTCGACCTACTGGAACGTCTGGATCCCGAACGACGGCCGGAGGTGGTTTTCGTTACCGCTCACGACCACTACGCCGTCGATGCTTTTGAGGCACACGCGATTGATTACCTGCTCAAACCCGTTACGCGAAACAGATTGACCGCTGCAATCGAACGGGCGGAATCGCTGCGGCAAAAAGAGGCGGATCCGGTCGACCGAAACCGGATAGACCGGCTGCTGGATTGGTTCGAAGCCAGACAGGAAAAAGAGCGGGCGACGGACGCAACAGGGGCCTCGAAAAAGCTCCTCAAGCGCCTTTCAATCCCGTATCGGGATCGTACCCTTGTCGTACAGATCGACCGGATGATTGCGGCCGAAATTGTCGATGGATTGACGCGTGTGACCATCGTCGACGAAGAAGCCGAATCCATCAGAAAAACAAGCCAATACGTCGTCGGTTATACGCTCGAACAACTGGAAACGCGGCTCGATCCGCAGTCTTTCATGCGCGTGCACCGATCGGCTATTGTAGCACTCGACCACATACGGGAGGTGCAATCATGGTTCAGCGGACGTCACAAGCTGAAGATGACCGGTGGATTGGAAGTGATTGTCAGCCGCACCCGGTCGCGTGCGCTAAAAGACGCACTGTCTCTATGATTCCCGGCTATCGTGGAGGCCATCCCTCGTTTTCGCCTAACGATTTTTCACCCCCTATCAGCGACTCTCCGCCCGCATGCTGCTGACGCTACTGGC
>CAZIIP010000370.1:0-3596 GCA_964539455.1 uncultured Rhodothermales bacterium | reverse complement strand
TAACCCGCCTGGTCAGTCCGGCCCGCAAAACCACGTTGGAATGCGCCAATCCGCCGGCTGAATCGAATCTGCCGGCCGTCATCGCGCCAGAGGTAAATGATTATCTTCTGCCAATCCGTATCCTGACTTCCGCGCCGACAGGTACCGTCTTCCTGCGCTTTCAATGAAGTCGCTCACATGACAACACCCACCGGAAGAACCGCCCTTCTCGCAGCGCTCGGACTGCTGCTTGTCGCGATCACGCTGCCACGGGCGTTTCTGATCAAGCTGGAGGATCTGCTTCTTCACGGTGAGATTACCTGTTTCGAAGAAGGCTTTGGTGACGATGCCCGGTATACGGAACACGTGATGTGGTTTCGGGGAGTTGCGGAAGATGACGAGACCGTTACGCTCTATCCACCGTTCGTTTACCGCCCGCTCGTTCCGGCCCTTGCCTCCCTTCTCCCCTTTCCCGCTCGCACCTCGATCAACATCCTCAATATTCTAGCCCTGTTGTGCGGACTCGTTGCGCTGTTTCACACGCAAAAACACCTGGGCGTCTCCGACCCCTACAGCCTCCTCGGCTGCGCCTTATACGTGGTCTCCTTTCCGGTCCTGCACTATGGCGCCATCGGATTTGTCGACGGGACACTGATCGGATTTCTCTGCGTCGGCGCGTGGGCGATCATCACCTGGCGGCCCGTTGTGATCGCCGTTGTCATCCTGCTTGGGCCGTTGCTGAAGGAGACAACCATCCTGCTGTTGCCCGTCCTGGCAGCCGAGATGTGCTCGCGCCAACACGTCAGAAAGCACCTCCCGTACTTTCTCCTGCTGGTTGCCGGATTCTTCGCCGTCTACCTTTTCATACGCCTTACGGCCCCGGTTGACGGGTCATTCGTCTGGTTGCCTTCGTTCGATCAGTTTTACCGCAACATCGCCCGCGGCAGGTTCTTTATCAGCTATCCCCTCTCTTTCGGGCTGCCGGCCATTCTGTTGATCTGGCTGCTGATCCGCGGCGATGCTGCCTCGCGGCGGTTGCTTGTCACCCGCGGGCTTTCACTGACCACCGGACTGGTTTTCGCGCTGCTGCTGGCCGGCTTTGCGCTCTTTGCCGCGGTCGCGGACGGGCGGTTCGTCTGGACGACTTATCCGTTTGTGATTCCGCTGGTGACGATGCTACTGGAGGAAGCAGGGTGCCGGTAGAGCGCATGCTGCCCATCACTGGAGGTGCTGCCCTCACGGGCCCAGCACGCTGTGCCCTTGCCCGTAGTTACTTCACCAACATCATCTGCCTCGTCTCCACCGTCTTCCCCGCCTTTAGCCGGTAGAGATACACCCCGCTGGAAAGACCGGATGCGTCGAAACGGACGTTGTAGGTGCCGGCGTCCAGCCGGCGATCGAGCACTTCGGAGACCTCCCGGCCAAGCACGTCGAGGACTTTGATCGTCACGTGCTCCGCGTCGGGAAGGGAGAAACCGATCGTCGTCGCACCGCGAAAGGGATTCGGATAATTCTGGAAGACTTCGGCGCGCGCCGGCACTTCCACCGGTGCGTCCACCTCGGCATCCGTCGCTATGGTTCGAACGTTGAGCACATTCCAGCCCTTGTTGTTGTCTTCGTGGACCTCGTTGAGCTCGCCGACAGGATCGATCACTCCGTAGATCCGTGGATAAATCCCGACATCCGCCGGGACCTCCCAGCGCATTTCGGCCGTACCGGATCCGCGATCCGTCAGTTGTTCGACAAACACGGAGGGTTCGCCGTCGATTCCCGTTATGGGCGTGCCGCCCGCAGCAGGATCGCCGACAAAAAACGTAACCTCTACCGGTCCGGGTGTCGGTAGCAGACTCCAATTGTGCACCCTCACCTTGATCGTCACTACGTCTCCCGGCTCCGCCTCGAGCGGATCAAAGAGGATCTCGCGGGTCTGTTGGGTCTGCGCCTCCGTCACATCGGCGCCTTTTTCCTGATCGAGCCGCCAGGGCAGAATAAATGCCGGATCCGGCTTCTCACCATATCGGAGCTGCCACCACGTTCCCTCAAAACCCGGCTGCGCGAGCTCCGGATTGACGGCGTAGTCAAGCACCAACGCACCGTTTTTTGCCCAGTACACGTACGGAATGACGCTGTAGCGCACGTTCCCGATACTTTGATCGACGTTGCCGAACGATACGGTCATCCCCTTTGTATCGCGCACGCTGATGTTTTGCGTATTGACGGTCTCTGAGGAATAGTCGCCCTCGATTCCGATGTCGGGGATGAACGGGATCGGGATATCGAAATCGACGGATCCCTCCAGACCCACACTGACACTATTCTCTATTTCCGTTTCCGTGCTGCCTTCCGAGGTCAAGGCCCACGTCAAATCCGACGTTCCGCTTAGCGTGATCTGATCACCCGTGTCCCACCTGACGGCCGACGCGAGAAACGAATTCTGATCGGGTGACGCAATCGAACGATACGACAGAATGTTGCCCACCTCGTGATAGGGGATGTAGTCGAAGGCATTCCAGCTCTTCGAATCGAACCAGGCGCGCGTTTGCAGCCTGGGAATGACGACGGCCAGGTTGCTCACCGCCTCTCCACCCACAAGGAGCGGATATTCCCAGATGTCGTAGTTGACGATCATGGCATAGATCCAGTCGTCGCGCGTGGCATCCACCGACTGGCTGACCGTAAAGGTCTGCCGCGTCTGGTCTCGCCTTCGAAATCCCTCCCCGTACGTCGCCTTCAGTTCGATGTCGACGCCGATGTCCAATTCATCGCCGAAAGGAATGTCGAAACCACCGTCAGCCGAGACACCGACGCTCCAGTCGGTCAGGAGCTCGGTCTCCATGGTAATCGACCGCTCGGTCTCCGTTTCGTACTCCGCCTGAAAACATCGGGCAATCGAAAGCCGACAGGCACAATCGGAATCGCCATAACACATGTTGATGTCGAAGGGCTCCCCATCGAACACGTCAAAATGTGTCGGCGGCGCGTTCAGCACCACGAGCGGCCGGACGATGTCCGTCTTCGCAAAGCGCTGCGGCGCACCCAGTCGAATCCCGTTGTCGCCGGCGTCCAACGCCGCCAATCCGAGCGGCCGCGGACCACTTCTGTCGATCCGATGTGTCCGCAATTCGGTTTCCCGGATGCTAGGAAAACCGACGTCCGGATCCCAGCTATAGACCCTCAACTCAAGTATGCCATCCACACTGATCCCGCCGTCGTCGGAGATCGTTTCACTCGAGACAACAATGATTTCCGGTCGCCATACCGATGAGCCGTTTGTCAGATCGTGTTCCGCATCGAGATCGACAACCGCCAGCAAATGACGGCCTCTTTGTCCCTCCGTGGAAGATGTTCCGAATGAAGCCAAACGTACCGGACGATAGTCTTCGTCCACTTCGTACACCTGCAGTTGGCGGTAGTACACCACCAGCTCGTCGCGACCGTCTTTCGTGAAATCGGCCGACGCCGCGTTGATGGGAAAACCACGGTCACCCATCGTGCCATGTATCCGATCCGTTCCGTCGGCTCCGATAGCGAAATAGGAACTGTCTGCCGCGGTGGCCCACAGGGCGGGATCGAGCGGCTCGTAGCGACCGCACACTAGGCCGTGGATTGAATCGGTC
>CAZIIP010000369.1:0-3609 GCA_964539455.1 uncultured Rhodothermales bacterium | reverse complement strand
CAGCCGGCGAAATACACACCGATTTCGAGCGCGGCTTCATTCGGGCGGAAACCATCTCCTTTGATGAACTGGTTGCGTGCGGATCCGAAGCGGCTGCGCGCGAAGCCGGCAAAATGCGATCGGAAGGAAAGGAATATGTGGTGGCGGACGGTGACGTGATCCTCTTCAGGTTTAACGTGTAAAACGAAACAATCAACCCATCCGTCAGACCGGTAGCATGAGGATAGCCAAGCGATTTCGATGGGAGGCGGCGCACCGCTTGCCCTGGCACGAGGGTCTGTGCAAGAATCTGCACGGGCATTCCTACCGCATGGTAGTCGGGCTGGAAGGGGATGTGAACGCCCGGGGAATGCTGATGGACTTCAAGGAACTCAAGGCGCTTGTTGCACCGCTTGTTAATGCCTGGGATCATGCCATCCTCGTGCATAAAGAGGATGAGGAACTCATGGCGATAGCCCGTTCGACGGGATGGAAGTCGGCCGTGTTGCCGTTCGATACCACCTGCGAAAACATGTGCGAGCACGTCGCTGCGTATCTGTACGAGACACAGGGGGAAGCCTTGCGCGCAGCAGGAGTCGTCGGCGTTTCCGTTCGCATCGAGGAGACCGAGACGGCATATGCCGAAACGTCCAGGCACATTTGATCGCTTAAACAGCCATGCGGCCAAGGCACGGCGGAGCGAAGTGGGGGTCCTTCACTAGCCGTAGCGTGCAACCGCCTTCCTGGTTCATCTGGTTTAAAATCAGCAGGTAAGGAAATATGAATAGGTGCTTACCCACCACCGGAGGACCCTTCGCAACGCTGGCTATCGTCTGTGCGGCCGTCCATCTGATTTCACTTCCGCTACACGGTCAGCAGCGCAGTCTCCCGTCATCGAGAGCGATTGAAGGCCGCGAAGTGCCCCACGTGGTGCGATCCATAGACCTGGATGCGCCTGTTATGAAGGACCGCTCGCTGCCTCATGAACGGTCGACCGGCGCATGGAAGAACGCGCGTACGCAACGGGAGGTTGTGGCAAATGTAGCGGACTCGCTCGCGTTGATTGCATTCTACCAGGCAACCAACGGGAGTGGATGGATCGACCATTCCGGGTGGATGACAGATCCGGTTTCGGAGTGGGTCGGCGTTGAGTTGAATGAAGAGGGACGCGTAGTTGCGATCGATCTTCACGAAAACGGATTAACCGGTGCGATACCGGAGCAAATCGCCGATCTGACGGCGCTGCAGTCGTTGCAACTGACGTACAATCAGTTGAGAGGGAGCTTGCCGGTGGCAATGGGTCAACTGACGGCACTCCAGATCCTGGATGTGGGTAGCAATCGCATTTCGGGAAATCTGCCGCCGGAGTTTGCCGACTGGACGGATATCCGGGTGATCAGCGTTTGGGGCAACCAGATGCTGGGTTCGATACCGGACTGGATCGGCGGAATGCCACGTCTGAAGGAACTGTGGATGTTTCGCAACACCTTTGGAGGTCCAATCCCGGCTGCTCTTGGCGACCTGGACAGCCTGGAAGTGCTGTCACTGGAACAGAACATTCTCACCGGCAACATACCCATCGCGCTCTCCGACATCGGCACACTCGAAGAGCTTTATCTGGATCAGAACTTTCTTAGCGGTCCGATTCCGCCGGATCTGGCCCGGCTCCAGAAGTTGCGATCGCTCTACCTGGCAAAAAACGAGCTTACCGGATCGATCCCCGATCAGCTCGGCACGCTGACGTCACTTAACCAGCTGGTACTGGGCCCCAACCCACTCGGGGGACGCATACCGGAGGAGCTGGGGCAACTCGATCGTTTGTTTCGCCTCAATCTGAGCCAATGCAACCTCACGGGACCCATTCCGGAGTCCCTGTCCAATCTCTTCCAACTCACGCATTTTAATCTGGCCATCAACGATCTGACGGGCAACGTTCCGGAATGGCTGCCGATGATCCCCAATCTCAGGGAGGTGAGACTCCTCGCGAATCAGCTCGAGGGGCCTGTTCCTGCCTCCCTTGCCCAATTGCCATTGCTGGAGGTCCTTGACCTGGGATTAAACCGGTTGACGGGACCGATTCCCCCTGCGCTTGGAGTACTGCAGCGATTACAGGCCGTCTTTCTGGACGAAAATGATCTGATTGGAACGGTGCCGGCGTCATTTGCGGGGCTGTTTCGTCTGGAGAAACTTTACGTCAACTCCAACGAACTGACGGGTGGTATTCCCACCTGGCTTGGAACGGAGATGATGCCGTTGGAGGAACTTGCGCTGAGTTATAACGAATTGGGCGGTTTCATACCAACTACCCTGAGCAATCTGTCCGACCTCGCATCGCTTTATCTGACGCGAACCGATCTGGAAGGCCCCATTCCTTCGGAAATCGGTCTCCTCTCCTCGCTCGACACGCTTCGTCTGGACCAGAACGCGCTCGCCGGATCCATTCCCGGTTCGATAGGCGATCTCACCGGTCTTCGGCTGCTGACGCTGAACGACAATCAACTGGATGGTGCCCTGCCTGCGACCATGGGATCATTGGGCGAATTGCGATCGCTTACCCTCCAGCGCAATAGCCTGTCGGGACCCATCCCACTCGAATTCACGTCGCTCTCCAATCTGCTTGTCTTCCGTTTCCAGGAAACCGGGCTGTGTGAACCGGATGATCCGGCATTCCAAACCTGGCTTGCCGGTCTGCTTGCCTACTCCTCTACGGGAGAGTTGTGTGTCGCCACGGTAGTCCGTTCGGATGCTCCCGCAGGCCGCTTCGAAATAGCCGGCATCTACCCGAATCCCGCCTCCGGGCAGTTACGTCTGGACTTTGTGCTTCCGGGTCGTTCGGATGTTCGGCTGGAGGTCCACGATCTGCTCGGAAGGACCCTGTACCGGCGGCAATCACAAGTGCTCGGTATGGGAAGGCACGACTGGCGGGTTGCGACCGGCGGATTCCCGCAAGGGACATATCTTCTTACCCTTACGTCCGGCGGCTCGTCCATTGTCCACCCCATCGTGGTTGCACGGTAGCCTTTCCTGAGAAATCAGCCGACGAAGACACTTTTTGCTTGGTTGCACATATGTTATTACATATATTAATGTCGTTCGATTGCATCCATCAGGTGAGCATTAACGTATAAAAGTGATATATATCTCAAAGATTGAAGAAGATGACGGAAATGAAGGAGAACAGGCTGAAGCAAGTGGACAGACCGGCATCTCCCTGTCCATCGAACGCTCGTGTGGCACTCATCGATGCGGTCAACCATTTATGGGGTTCGGACAGCGAGATGATCTATCTCGTGCTCTGGATGTATGGTTCTTCGGAGGCCGAGCGGCTGACGAGTCCTGAGGAAGCTTCCGAACTGCTGGCCATAGCGGCAGCGGGTAAAGGCAGTGGATCCGCGGAGGTACTCCGCACCCGGCTGCGCGAGCTGCATGAGCATGTCTATCCGGAATTGCGGCTGGCGGCGTAGTGTGGGGGGACGGTAGAGGAGCAGGCAGTTCAGCGGGATCACCGCCGTGGACGGTGGTGGAAGACAAGGGGATGTCCTGCTTGCTGATTGGAGAGGCAAGGGCTTGTGCGGGATCCTGAACGATCACTTCTCCCACCCTCGCACGTACGAAGCCTGCTCGTCGGTT
>CAZIIP010000368.1:0-3616 GCA_964539455.1 uncultured Rhodothermales bacterium | reverse complement strand
ATAGAACACAGAAAGGCTCAACCCGCTGTAATGCGAACACACCGTCCAAGTCGCGTTTTACAGATTGTCCCCAATCTCGAATCGGGAGGGGCGCAGCACATGGCCGCGCTCCTGGCCGCAGGTCTCCAAGAAACGGATTGGCCATGTACGGTCGTTTCCTTATGGCGTGCCGGTGAGACACAGGCAAGACGAATCATGGAATCCGCAGGCGTACCTGTGATGAGTTGCGGAAAGCAGAAAGGTCTTGATGCCCGTGCCGTCAAAAGACTGTATTCACTGCTTGGTGAAATAAAGCCGGAAGTTGTTCACACCCATCTCGACGGATTGTGGTATGGAATGCTACCGACTGCGGCACATCATGTACCGGTTCGGCTGCATACAGTACACAACCTCGCACACAGAGAAGGCTCCCGCGCAACGCGCTTGATTCACATAGGGGCCTTTCGGATGGGCTTTCGACCCGTAGCCATTGCAGAGCGCGTGAGGGAGAGCATTGTCGAAGAGTATGGCATCGAGCCGGCCGGCATGATTCCAAACGGGATCGACGTAGAACGGTTTATTTCCGATAAGCAATGCGGAAGCCGGTGGAGAAGAAAGGAAAAGCTGGCGGAGGAGCGATTCATTATTTGTACGGCGGGACGCATATTGCCGCAGAAAGACCACGAAACCCTCATGCGCGCCTTCTCACACGCTTTCAGCGAGATTGATGAGGCGATGCTGTTGATTGCCGGCAGAAAGACGCCATTGGCCGACTCCCTTGCGTCATTGGCTGTCGCGCTCGGAGTAGACGAGAAGGTTCGGTTCCTGGGAGACAGATCCGACATTCCCGACATGTTTGCGGCATGCGACGCCTTTGTACTCTCCTCCGTTTATGAAGGACATCCGCTGGCCCTCATGGAAGCGATGAGTGCAGGATTGCCTTGTATCGCTACCAGAGTAGGAGGTGTGCCGGAGGTGATCGACGACGGGAACGACGGAATGATCGTACCACCGTCCGATGTTGCAGCCCTCGCAGAACGGCTGTCGACACTTTATGCGGATGTCGAGCTACAAAAGAAACTCGGCCGAATGGCCGCCAAACGGGCGCAAGTAGATTTCAGCGCCGGCAAAATGGCCGATCGCTATGCGGCGCTGTACCAACAATTGAGTGGTAGTAAGCGGCCTGGCTGATGGGTAGCTTCTAACCATCTCTCTGATTCATGCCTTTTATGAAAAGTACGCTCTTGGCCTCACTATCCTCACTGCGCAAACGTACCGCCCCGACAAGGTGGCTGCTATTCGGACGGTATGGAAACGTGTTGATAAGGGTGCGGCATCGCGTGGCTATAGACGATTTGAAGACGCTCTGCTTCTTCATCGGCCACGGAAGAACCGGCAGCACGCTGGTTGGCGCACTGATCAACGCGCACAAGAATGCCGTATTGTCAAATGAAATCAATGCACTGACATTGCTGCGCAAGGGACTGAAAGGTCAAAAGCTCTACGACTTGCTTCATTTTGCGTCCCATCGCTGGAGCAGACAGGGTGCACGAGGTGGTGGTGGTTATGCGTACGACGTTCCGAATCAATACCAGGGAACCCATCAGCGCCTGGATGTCATTGGAGATCGCAAAGCGGGTGGGACGGCAGCCGAAGTACTCAAATATCCGGACATTCTCGACAAACTGGCCGCTGTCGCACATCCTCCCGTTCGGTGGGTTCTGGTAACCAGGAATCCGTACAATGCCATCTCGACACACTTCAAGAAAACAGTTGAGCGAAATGACTATCCGGACAGTTCGGCCGAGGATATCCTGCAAATTCGGATCGAGGACTATTTCTGGAGATGTGGCGCCGTTTGTGCCGTCCGGGAGCGTTTCGGGATTGATGCCGTGCATGTTACCTACCTGGAGGAATTGATTGATGCTCCAAGAACGGAATTGGAACGGCTCTGCTCTTTTCTGGGTCTGGAACCGGATCGGGAATATCTGGACGCTTGTGCATCTATCGTGCAAACAACGCCCAGAAAAACCACCGACGGAGTCCCATGGAGCAGCAAATCTATCGCTATGGTTCGTAAACAAATGGAAGCATTCGACTGGCTCGCGGGTGATCGGTATTCATTTGCCTGAGATTTTCTGCGCTCGGAGACGATACCGCAATGGTTGCAAGTTGATCGCTGTAATACCGTTCGTCGCGGCAACACATATGGCCGAGAGTGAACGAATCACCAAAGCACCGATGCTCATCGGATGCTCACATGTTTGATCCGGGATATGTCTCGATAAATTCGAAGCCCGACTATCGCAAACCCATTTGTCGAATCATCTCCAGGAATCCGGCAATCTGCTCTCTTCTAATATTTTTCCAATTGCGAGGATTCAGCCAGTGAACCAAGCGCCGGACCATCCGGCTTCGAACGGCTTTCTTCCAGTGGCTCTCATGCCGCTCGTCCACGAGGAAACCACACCGCTTATCGAATAAGCGTCTTCGTGCCTCTGCACGGTTGAGCTGTACCGTTTGACCCTCGCGTTTCGTGTGGATTACGGTCGTCCGGCAAACGCCCCCCTTACCGACATCGACGACCCAAATACAGCCCGTCAGATTCTCGGGAGTAGGTTGTTTGAGGGCTCCCTTGTGAACAAAATCAGTGAAGTAAAAGTCACCGAGACTGAAGTGCACCGATGCATGCTCCTCTTCCAGAATGCCTTGGACAACGTGGGGATGATGACCCACTACGAGAGGGATTCGCCGGTGCATCAGGCGTTTGGCCAGGCGGTAGACATGCGGCGGCGGAAGGGGGTAATCGCATCGCCCCCAATGAACACAGGCGACATGTAACGTCCCGTCGGCGCCGACGCTATCGTGGTTTTGCAGGACGGTGTCCAGGTCAAGGGGGGCACACCCCGGTACATTATTCCCCGCGACCCGTGCCTCGGTGTCTGCCGCGACATAACCGGTCAGTGCAATCCTTACGTCTTTTTTTTCAAGAGTGACCGGCCGGCGCGCTTCGGCTATATTCGCACCTGCGCCGAATGCGCGAATACCTGCAGCATGCAGTATATCCCTCGTGCGTTCGAAGGCGATCTCACCAAAATCAAATATGTGATTATTGGCCAGAGAAACACAGGAAATACCCCAGTTTCGAAGCGTCGTGATGCACGCAGCATCACTTGAAAGCGAGATTTTGTCCGAGGTGGCTGCATTCGAGGTCGAGACCGGTCCCTCCAGGTTACCCACGACAAAATCGGCGTCCTCAAACACGGCTTTGACCTCCGGACTGATGCAGGGGTTCAAATCTGAGCCCAAATACAAATCGCCCACAAAGGCAATTCTGACGATGTCGTCACTCCTATCCGTCATTCGCCCGGCTGAGTTGGATGCACCTGTCTGCAAACCAGCGGGCCCACTCGTCGCTGTCAAATAGCGTGCGCTTTTTAAAAGCGCCGTGTTTGATCCGCTCAAAAAGATCGGGTTCCGATGCCAGGCGGACGATCGCATTCTTCAGACCTGCTGCGTCGCCGGGTTCTACGAGAAGACCGCAGGAATCATCCACAATCTCCGGTATACTCTGCCAGTTTGTTGAGATCACGGGGAGGCCGAGCGAGAATGCCTCAACCAGTATACCGGGATGCCC
>CAZIIP010000367.1:0-3622 GCA_964539455.1 uncultured Rhodothermales bacterium | reverse complement strand
TACTTCGGAATTGCTGATCGATCACGTGTTGGACGGGCTTTCGGATACATATTGGCGTTTTCTGCCGGCATCCACTCGAATGGCCATGGCGGACACGATGGAGGTTTCCATATGGAATCTGTTGATGAATGCGGACACGTCTACGCTTCGCCGCAGCGCGTTTGCCGCCTACCGGCGAATCGCCCTGAGCGAAGAGGGTACCGCGGTCTTGAGAGACCTTTGGTCGGAAGAACTGCAGATCGACGGTCTAGTGCTGAGCCCCCGGGATTTCGAACAACTGTCCTTTGCCCTCGCAGTGCGCAGCGTAGCGGATGCCGACTCGATTCTGGACGTACAGTTCGAGCGCCTGACCGACCCGGAACGCATCAACCGATTCGTCTTCATCCGCCCGGCGCTTTCGCCCGATCCGGCGGTACGCGACAGTGCCTTTCGCGTCTTGCTGGAGGTGGAAAACCGGCAGCGGGAGCCCTGGGCACTCTCGGCTATGAGCTGGCTGAACCATCCGCTACGGACGCCCCATGCGGAGCGTTATCTGCCTGATGGTCTGGAAGTCCTGGAGGAAGTCAAAACAACCGGGACCATTTTCTTTCCGAAACGATGGCTCGATGCGCTGTTTGGCGGCCATTCCTCGACTGCTGCAGTAGAAATGATCGAAACCTATCTCGACGATCATCCGGACCTTCCGAAACGTCTCCGGCAGAAGGTCGAGCAGTCGGCCGACATGGTTCGAAGGGCGGCGCACCGGAAGCAAGGTGTCATTGAATAAGCGAAGGTGCGACCCGGGGATACCGCTTACGGTAGCCCACATGTCGCACCTTCGTAGTGACTTGAAGAGAAATGCCGACCCCGGTTCCAGATCGTCAACCCGGATGTACCGGTGCCCGACGCCCACCTTCGTAGATCTTGGTTTGTCTAGCTGTTTGTGAGTCTGAACCGGATCGGGATGGAAAAGCGCACGCGCACCGGTTTGCCGCGTTGCTTGCCCGGCTTGAATTCTGCATGCTCGCGGATGACGCGAAGGGCCTCCTCATCACAGCCGCCCCCTAGACCCTTGGTCACTACGAGGTCGATAGCATTGCCGTTTTCATCGACAACGAATTGAACGACGACCATCCCTTCGACGCCTGCCTTCTGAGCGATTTCAGGATAACGCAGTTTCTTCTGCAGTGCTCCGATGCCATCGATGAGTTCCGGCATTTCCTCCACGGCCATGAAGATCTCAGGCTCTTCCTCCTCTTCCTCCTCCTCCTCTTCCCTGGCAGGCGGTGGCGGAGGCGGCGGCAGATCAGCCGGCTCCTCGAAACTGATTTCCGCATCGATATCCAGAATCTCGTCCTCCAACACCTCATCGTTGGGTACCTCTATCGGTACCGGCGGACGCGGTGGTGGCGGGGGTTTGGCCACCTGCTTGGTCTGCTCGATCTGTTCCATTTCTACGACTTCAGGACCTTCGATCTCTACATTTAATTCTGTCTCCGGATTGAAGTGCACACGAAACGCCACAATTAATGCGGCCATCGCTACCACAAGGCCGATCTCGATGTAAAGCCCGTAGCACCGGGAGAGATCAGCATTGGGTTTCTTTTTGCAGGACATAGCCTTTGAACGCTTTTTTTGTGTTGCCCGATTTAGTGAGACACTACCTATCGTACGAGCGAAAGCGCTTCCGGGTTTTCTCGGGAACACACTTTCGGATGTAAGGGAGATTTGTTTCAGCTTGTAGGTCGCTCACCCACAAGTGCCTCAAGTAGTAGGGGGAAGCTCTACGGGCGGTCGTGGCCACCCTGTTTGCCGATCGTCACTTCTTGTCGCATGTGTGCCACAAATTCGTCGATCGTCATCTTTCCCTGGCGATTCGATCCTTGCCTGCGGACGGCAACGGTACCGGCGTCCACTTCTTTTTGTCCGACAACGAGCATATACGGAACCTTTTGCGTCTCATAGTGCCGGATTTTGTAGCCGATTTTCTCGTTGCGCGCATCCAGTTCGACCCGAAAGTCCTCTGCCAGCAAGCGCGATTGGACTTCTCCGGCATATGGGATGAAGTCCTCTCCAATCGGCAGCACCGCGGCCTGAACGGGAGCCAACCAGGTTGGAAATTTGCCGGCGCAGTGTTCGATCAGGACGCCGATGAAGCGTTCCATGGAGCCGAACGGCGCACGGTGGATCATGACCGGCCGGTGTTTTTCATTGTCCTCGCCCACATAGGTGAGATCGAACCGTTCCGGCAGGTTGTAATCGACCTGGACGGTGCCGAGCTGCCATTCGCGACCCAAGGCATCCTTGACCATAAAGTCGAGTTTAGGACCGTAGAATGCAGCCTCGCCAACCTCTTCGACGGCCTCCAGATTCATCTCGGCGGCCGCCTCGCGGATCGACTGTTCCGCATGGTTCCATTTGTCGGCACCCCCGATGTATTTGTCGGCATCATCGGGATCGCGCAACGAGATTTGCGCCTTGAAGTCATCGAAGTCGAGTGCCCCCAGAATGGTCAGGGTCAGGTCGATCGCATCCTTGAACTCGTCCTTGGTCTGTTCGGGTGTACAAAAAATATGGGCGTCGTCCTGCGTGAATCCCCGCACGCGGGTGAGCCCACTGAGCTCACCGGTCTGTTCCCATCGGTACACCGTACCAAACTCCGCCATCCGGACCGGCAGCTCGCGATAGGACCGCAGTTTCATCGCGTAGATCTGCGTATGGTGCGGGCAGTTCATGGGTTTGAGCAGATAGCCGTGCTCCTCGTCCTCCATCATGGCAGGAAACTGGCTGTCGCTGTAATAGGGATAGTGTCCACTCCGGCGATAGAGATCCAGTTTGCCGATGTGCGGGGTGACCACCTGATCATAGCCGCGCCGAAGCTGTTCGCGCTTCAGGAAGTCCATGAGCGTCTCGCGCAATACGGCTCCTTTCGGCAGCCACATGGGGAGCCCGGCGCCGACCGCTTCGCTGATCGTAAACAGTTCGAGTTCTTTACCCAGTCTGCGATGATCCCGCAGCCTGGCCTGTTCAAGGCGTTCGAGGTATTCGTCGAGCTCGCCCTTTTTCGGAAAGGAGATGCCGTAGAGCCGGGTAAGCTGCGCGCGGTTCTCGTTGCCTCGCCAATAGGCGCCGGCGAGCGAAAGCAGCTTGGGATATTTGATATATCCTGTGGAGGGAACGTGCGGACCGCGACACAGGTCGACGAAATTACCCTGCTTGTAGAACGTGATCGAGCCGTCTTCGAGTTCGTCGATCAGTTCGAGCTTGTACGGGTCTCCTTTTCCTTCGAAGTAGTGAAGCGCTTCTTTTTTGGAGACTTCGCTACGCTCGTAGGGCACATCGCGTTTGGTGAGTTCAACCATCTTCTCCTCGATCGTCTCGAGATCTTCCGCGCCGAGCGTGCGGTCTCCAAGATCCACATCGTAGTAGAAGCCATTGTCGATCGGTGGTCCGATTCCAAATTTCACGCCCGGATAAAGCGCCTCGAGCGCTTCGGCCATGAGGTGTGCGGACGAGTGCCAGAACGTGTATTTCCCCTCGGGACTGTCCCACGTGTTGATGCTGATCTTCGCGTCCTTCGTTATGGGCCTGTCGAGGTCCTGGATGGTGTCGTTCACGGTAATGGAGAGGGCGGCTTTCGCCA
>CAZIIP010000366.1:0-3629 GCA_964539455.1 uncultured Rhodothermales bacterium | reverse complement strand
AATATCCCGAACGAAAAGATGTCGGCAAGATCAGCCGCTATGCGTGGGGTGATGACTACCACAAGGTGATGAAGGAAAAGCTCTTCACCCTGTTGCGCAGGCTGGATGAACGAGCCGGGCCCGTAAATGGCCGAACGTTTGTCGACTCCGCTCCGGTGATGGACAAGGTCTGGGCACAGCGCGCGGGTCTGGGATGGATCGGCAAACATACCAACCTGATCAACCGCTCGCTGGGATCTTTCTTTTTCATTGGTGAACTGATCATCGATCTGGAACTGCCGCCCGACAACCCGGCAACCGATTTCTGTGGAAGCTGTACCCGCTGTATCGAGGCGTGTCCGACCGATGCCATACAACCCGCCTATCAACTGGATGCCCGAAAATGCATCTCCTACATCACGATCGAGCACAGGGAAGACGACATTCCGGATCAGCTCGCCGCCTCGCTCGAGCAGTGGATATTTGGCTGCGACATCTGCCAGGACGTTTGCCCGTGGAACAAGTTCAAACGCATTACGAGTGAATCCCGCTACGCACCGCGCCCGCACCTGGCCGACACGCCCCTCCGTGAATGGGCGACTATCGATGAAGACACATTTGACAAACGTTTTGCGGGCAGTCCGGTGCTGAGGGCGCAGTTCGATGGCTTCAAAAGAAATGTCAGAATAGCCCGCTCGTCCACAAAAGATGAGGAGGAGAAGGATGGGACATGATTATCGGCCTAAAAACCCCATTTGCATTCGCCGGTGCGATCGATGTTACACAGCCTATGTATGGCTGAATGCGGGACACCACGACAATGCATTGCCGTGATCCTATTGACCTCATGTGCGTACCAGTGCTTCTGTGTGCCCAAAGCAACCAAGAACATTATGCGTTTTATGAAGACAAAAGAAACGGGATCATCGCGCTTGACCCGCCGCGGATTTATGCAACGTTTTAGCGTGCTCGGTGCCGCAGGTGCAGGAGTCGGATTTTTGGCGAAATGCGGGGGAGAAGCGGCGGAAGAACAAACCGCGGTAACAGGATGCAACGATACCAGTGGATTGACTGCGGCCGAGATTCAAATGCGTGAGGGTCTGGGCTATGTAGACACCTCGCCGATGCCCGAAAAGGTCTGTACCAACTGCGCCTTTTGGGAACCCGCTCCCCCAAACGAACTCTGCGGCGGTTGCCAGCTGATGGCAGGTCCCATTCACCCCGACGGCTACTGCAATTCGTGGGCGCCCATTCCTCCGGAAGAACCGGCATCCTGAAATCGGTTTTCCCTGGGCACGATGACGTATAGCCAGATGACGCCCACTGAAATTTCGATTGCGGCGAATACATAGTAGGCGGTTCTCAGTGACAGAGGGAACAAGACACCTTCCAGGGAAAGGCCGGCGATTATTATGGCTGTCGCGTCCGTAACAGTCAGCAAAAGCCACTCAGTTGCAAAGACCCTTCCGCGGATAGCGTCCGGTGTTCTCTTCTGAAGCAGTACGGAGGAAAGTACCCAGTTTGCTCCGCTCGGAATGTGTGCAAACAGCACGAGTGCTCCGATCAGCACGGGTAGCGTCCACGTGACGGATGCAACGATACCGTAAATCACCCCGCTCGCGACGATGCTCCATCCCATCACTGCAGGCCAGTGGCGTTCATTCTTGAAGAACCTGCGTGCGATTACCGGCCCGATTCCGGTGCCCAGTCCGCGAAGCGAAAACAGGATGCCGATACCGATGGCCACCTTGCCGGGAGTGAGTCGTTCACCCAGCAGTGTCAGCATGAAAACGCAGGCGCTCCCTCCGATTGCCCAGGCCATTTTCGCAAGTGCAATCCGACCGATCTGCGGCGCTTTGCGCATGGCACGCCATCCGTCCATCAGTTGCCGATGTGCAGCGGCAACGATGTTTCCGGGAGGCACCGTCTCCGTCCTCTGTGGAATAACCGTTCGAAAGATAAACCAGGCCGACACGAGATAGGTAGCGCTATCGATCACAAAGACCGCCTCGACACCCAACCACTGGGTGGCAAATCCTCCCAATGCCGCTCCGATCGCGAGAAGAACCGACCATGTCGCCGACAGCAGGGCGTTTGCCGTGAGCAGTTCCCTGTCGGTAGTGATGTTCGGGATCGACGCTGAACGCGCTGGAATGAAAAACGCCCCTGCAGCCACCTGGGAGGCGGTGAGAAGGTAGAGCAGCCAGAGGTCGGAGGCATCCTCTACGAGCAAGAGCCCCAGCACGATGATCGCCCGCAAGAAGTCGCTTACGATCATCAGGCGCCTGCGATTCACCCGGTCCGAGATAATGCCCGCTACCGGTGAAGCCAGAGCAAAGGGCAGCATCTTGACCACAAACACCATTCCGAGAGCGAACGGCGAACCGGTAAGCTCCTCGACAATAGCATACAGTGCAATGGTGTTGAACCAGTCTCCAAGCAATGAGACGACATCTCCCATCCAAAGGCGACGGAGATTCGTGTTGCTTCTGATGAGCTCCAGATATCCCGGTTGGAAGTCGTCCCCGCTCACATTGCGGCCCTTTCAGGGTTTGCTTCGAACCTTTGCTTACCCATCCTGCGCCTCACTCTCCGATTCGTCTCCCGTTTCCGGGCGGAGTAGCGGAAAGAGGATCACATCACGAATGGATTCCTGATTGGTCAATATCATCGTCAGCCGGTCGATTCCGACGCCCAGACCGGCAGCAGGAGGCATACCATATTCGAGGGCACGGAGATAGTCTTCATCGAGTTGCATCGCTTCGTCGTCCCCTTCCGCGCGCAGACGTGCCTGTTCTTCAAAACGCTCCCGCTGATCGTCCGGGTCGTTTAATTCCGAAAAGGCATTGCAAATCTCCTTGCCGTTGCAGATTGCTTCAAATCGCTCGACCAACCCCGGTTCACTCCGGTGCCGCTTGGCCAGCGGGCTGAGCGCGATGGGATAATCGGTGATGAACGTGGGCTGAATGAGATCCGGTTCCACCCTCTCACCGAAAACCTCGTCGATGATTTTACCGGCTCCCATCGACGAATCGACTTCTATGTCCATCGCTTCCGCAGCTGCCGCGAGCGCGTCCCGTTCCATCCCCTGCATGTTCACGCCCGTCTTGTCCTCTATCGCCTTGAACAGGGGAATTCTGGGCCATGGTCGCTTGAATGAAATGGTGTGGTCGCCGACCGAGATCTCCGTCGATCCGTTCAGGTGCAGCACCACATCCTCGATCATTTCCTCCACAAACGACATCATCCACACATAGTCGCGATAGGCGACATACAACTCCAGCATCGTAAATTCCGGATTGTGGAACCGGCTCAATCCCTCATTCCGGAAGTCCTTTGAGATTTCGTAGACACCCTCGAATCCACCCACAATAAGCCTTTTCAGATACAGCTCATCCGCGATCCGCATGTACAGCGGAATGTCCAGGGCATTGTGATGCGTGGTAAACGGCCGCGCGGAAGCTCCTCCGTAAACCGGTTGCAGAACCGGTGTTTCGACTTCCAGATATCCCCGATCGTCCATAAAGGAGCGCATCCTCGAAATCAGACGTGCACGTTGCCGGAATACGTTTCGGACGTCGGGATTTACGAACAGGTCGACGTAGCGCCGCCGGTATCGAAATTCCTTGTCCGTTACCTCATCGTACACC
>CAZIIP010000365.1:0-3631 GCA_964539455.1 uncultured Rhodothermales bacterium | reverse complement strand
CCCTCCCGGTCCACCTGCTGCACCAGACCGTTCGCGATTTTGTTGTTCGTAAACCGCATGTCGTCGGCATCCCACTCCAGGTAGCTTCCCATGCGCTGGGCGACGACGCCAAGCAGCGCAGTCTCCGTCACCTGACTGGCGAAATTGAATTCACAATTGGCCGGCGGACCACCCTTGCAGGCTTCCGTCCACTCCTTGTAGTGTCCGATGCTGCGCTCCAGCGTGGGCTCGGGAGGCTCAAACGACCCTTCACGTTCCTTGCTGAGCGTGATCGGCCCGCCGACGAAGCCGGTGAGCATCGCGCCGTTGTCTCCGACGAAAAGCACACCGTCCGGACGAGCCGTGTCCGCAACGTCGATTCCCGGCGGGGTCGGCGGACGCAGCCCGCCGTCGTACCAGTACATGCGCATCGGGGGAAGGTCACCTCTGGCCGGATAGTCCCACGTAACGATGGACGAAACGGGAAAGGTCTCGGAGTTGTCGACAGGCTTCGACCGGGTCCATTCCGGCTCGGCCGTATCGTCAAATGCCGGGATACGCGGCTCGGAAACCGCACAACTGACGCTTGCCGGCCTGGCAAGCTGGAGCTCCCGGAAAAAGGCATGGAAGGAGTGGCAGGCCATGTCTCCCAGCGCTCCCGTGCCGAAATCGTACCAGCCTCGAAAGTCGAACGGATGGTAACTCGGGTGATACGGACGAAACCGGGCGGGACCGAGCCAGAGATCCCAGTCGAGATAGCCGGGAACCGGAGGTGTCTCCGAAGGCCGCGGGATACCCTGCGGCCAGACCGGACGGTCGCTCCAGACATGCACCTCCCGGACGTTGCCGACCGCGCCCGCCGTGAGCCATTCGGCCGTCTTTAAAGAGTCGTCCGAGGCGCACGACTGCACACTCATCTGCGAAGCGACTCCCGCCTTGGCGGCCGCCCGGGCCACGGATCGCGCCTCCGCAATCGTACGCGTCATCGGTTTGGCTACATAGACATGTTTACCGGCTGCGATCGCATCGAGGGTAATGACGGCGTGCGAATGGTCGGGCGTGCCCACGATCACGGCATCGACGTCGGGCTCGCGGTCGAGCATGACCCGGTAATCCCGATACGTCGACGCCTCCGGGTATTGCTCGTATGCGGGCGCCGCGTAGCGGTCATCTACATCTACCAGTACCATGATGTTTTCGTGTGCACATCCGCTCATATAGCTTTGACCTATTCCCCCAACGCCTACGGCGGCAATGTTCAACGTGTCGCTGGGCGCTTTGCGTGCGGGCGTGCCACCGAATACGTGCCTGGGAATAATGAGCGGCGCGGCGAGACCCAGACCCAGGAAACTGCGCCGTGAGAGCGGCGGTCGTTTCGATTGATGCTGCATTCGGGAAATCTGCTTTTCGGAGGCAAGCTGTTCCTTGTCCATGGGAGTTGTCCGTAATCGGTTGCGTGTGCGGGTGTTGCTAACATAAGACAATTGCGACAACCTGCAACGACCCCCTCCAAAACCGTCATCATGGAGCATGCAGGGGGAACAAGACGAATCACTTCGATGCGCTCGAATTGCGTGGTGACGGCGTGAATCAATGGTCCATAACGAACACAAAGGCCACCACTTGAAATCCGGTTTGTTTTTAAATATACTTATGTTTCTATATGATGCAACTACCGTTTGGCGATCGTTCTTGATACGACGATGATCGTCAAGCACTACCACATTTGATCATCCGTCGGGCCGTTCCTAACGTTACATGCTCTGCGGGTGATTTCCATCGTCACATACAAGTGCAAACCGTAATTAAATTATTTGCTTAGCACGATAGCGAGAGCATTCCAATAGCGCTACCTGCCGGCACCGGACCGATGCATTCGCTGCCGGCATGCTTTGGGTTGCTTCTTCGAGGGAACGACACCTCCATCGCTGGTTCTGCACCGGCAGACGCATCACACCCTATCGGTGGAATCGGCGGTGGTGGAAGCCGGATCCCAATCCCACCCGAACCCTTTCTTCCTCTATCCACACCAGGCGCGGATTATCGAGAATCCGCCTCTACCAATCTGTATACTACCATGAGTACCAAAACCAGCATTCGTTGTCTATCGATTGTCGCGGCGATAGCCGCACTGTCGCTTTCTCCAACGGTCACGGCCCAGACCAATGTCACAGGCGCCTGGTCTAACCCTCAGGATGGGGGCGCCGGAAGCGTCTACTGTCTAAGAACCTATGATGTCGGTAACGAAGCCGTCATTTCATATGGTTCATTCGCCCTCCTGGACGACGAGCCGCCTCACATCACGAATTGGACGGACCGCTGTAACGCGACCGGTAACGTGAGCGATGATCCCGGAAACGAGGGCCAGAGTGGTCTGGGCTTCGAAGGCGAGACAAATGTCGATTTCAGCACGTGGGTTCCATCGGTGCCCAGCCAACTCGGGCAGTTTACACACTATAACGGCCGCATCGAAACGCCGGAGAATGACGACTACCTTACGGGAGCCACGTTGACAATCTCATTGAACGGTGGCGGACTCAGCGACGACTTTCAGTTCGATGTGACCTATGAGGAAACACCGAACTTCGCGAATCCTTGTGCCTACACCGAGACGAACGGTCTGTGTGACGACCGCGTTGCATTCGCCAACCTGACCGACAACGGCAATACGGTTCAGATCGGCCTGAACATCTATACACTTGTTATTGAGGGCTTTGGTGAATGCGGCGTCGGCCCCAATCCCGGTGACGTCGAATTCATCACCGTAGAACGTACGAAAAACACCACATGTCTCTGGGGCAGCCTCGAGCCAAGCACCACATTGCCGGTGGAATTCACCGCATTCGAGGCTGTTGCACGTGACGGAAATGTCGATCTGAAGTGGTCGGTGGAATCCGAAACGAGCAATGCCGGTTTTGCCGTCGAGCATGCAAAGCCGAGAGATTCCTTCCGTGAAATCGGATTTGTCGAAGGCGCGGGCACGACTTCGCAAGTGCGCACCTATGCGTTTAGGGCTGACGAAATACCTCCGGGTACCCATCGTTTTCGTCTGCGGCAGATCGACCTGGACGGCTCGTCTTCGTATTCGAAAGAAATCGAGGTGGCGGTCGATGTGCCCGGAAGGATGATGCTCTATCCGGCCTATCCCAATCCATTTAATCCGCAGACGACGATCCAATTCGCCGTGGCGGAGGCCCAACCTGTGAGCATCATGCTGTTTAATACGATGGGCCGGCCCGTTCGTGAACTTTATTCCGGAGTTCCGGAAGGCGGCAACACCCAGCCGATCACAATCGACGGAAGCGGTCTGACCAGCGGTTCATACGTCGTCCGGATGATTGCGGATGGCCATGTGACCTCCCAGCGGATTACCCTGTTGAAATAGTCGGACCGAGACAGGCCTCCTCAAGTCCCGTCGGCGACAAAAGGCCGGTTGCAGCAATGCAGCCGGCCTTCGTTTTTCGGGTGTGCTACCTGAACAACGCAAGTGGGCCGGCGTTCAGTCGTGGTGCGTAATTGACCATACACTTGCCCCGCATCGTCATCCGAAAGGCCGCAGCCGGCTACCCGTCGCCTGACTCCTCACCGACCCCCCCCGTGCCGCACGTTGTTGGCCTCCACCATGAAGATGACGCTCTCGGCGATATTCATG
>CAZIIP010000364.1:0-3640 GCA_964539455.1 uncultured Rhodothermales bacterium | reverse complement strand
ATACCGATATTCTATATCCGATCGAGGAACAACGTGAACTTGCAGACGGCGTGGCAAACGGCCGTCTGAAGGTCATTCAATCCGAACATGGCCATGATGCTTTCCTGATCGAGTTTGACCAACTAAATGCGATCGGGTGCAGGTGGCTGGCCGAGCACCGGGAAATCATAGGCGTCGGATAGCAGGATCCATATCACCTGCGGCCGGCATACGTAATATGCCGGTCGCTCCGTTTTATCAAATTTGCACGGAAGTACAGACAAAACGACAACAATGGGCAATAACGACAAACTGAAGGTCGGCATCTTGGGAGCAACCGGTGCCGTTGGTCAACGATTCGTTGAACGATTGCAGGGTCACCCGTGGTTTAACATCACCGCGGTAGCTGCTTCCGAGCGATCAGCCGGTAAACGATATGCCGAGGCGGTCAACTGGACGCTGGAAGGAGATTTGCCTCCGGACGTGGCCGATCTAGAGGTCTCCGTCGCCGGCGATCCCCTGGAATGTGATCTGGTTTTTTCGGGACTGGACGCGTCCGTCGCGGGAAATATAGAGGCGAATCTGGCAGCGGCGGGTATCCCGGTGGTGTCCAATGCGCGGAATCATCGCATGAGGCCGGATGTGCCGTTATTGATACCCGAAGTGAATCCCGATCACCTCTCCGTTATCACCAGGCAACCGACCTTCAATAATGGCGGATTTATCGTTACCAATCCGAACTGTTCGACCATCGGACTCGTGACGGCGCTAAAGCCGGTACATGAAGCATTTGGAATCAAGACCGTTCAGGTAACGACCCTGCAGGCCCTTTCCGGTGCGGGATATCCGGGCGTGCCATCGGTTGATGCCTTGGGCAACGTGATCCCGTTCATCGGCGGGGAGGAGGAAAAGATGGAGACCGAGACCTTGAAACTACTGGGCACCGTTGGTGAGACGGGGATTCAACCGGCAGGCATCACTGTAAGTGCACAGTGTAATCGCGTACCGGTAATCGATGGGCATCTGGAATGCGTCTCGGTTACAACCGCAGCGAAGCCGGGATTGGAAGAGTTCAGACGGGCGTTTTCATCGTTTGTATCGCCAACCAAATCGCTGGGACTGCCCTCTGAACCGGAAGAAGTGATCCGGGTGTTCGACCAGGCTGCCTTTCCGCAACCAAGAAGACACGCCGGGCTGGGAGACGGCATGACGGTATCGGTCGGGAGAATACGTCCGTGCCACGTTGCGGATTTCAGGTTTGTCGTACTGTCTCATAACACGGTACGCGGCGCCGCCGGCGGAGCGATTCTCAATGCCGAGCTTCTTGTGAAGAAGGGCTATATTGGCGGCCATTAGAGCCGCTATGCCCATGAAGAGCCGAAATCGAATCAGAGAAGCGCAACTGTCCGATGCAGACAGGCTGGTTGCCTTGTGGTTCGCTCTGCAGGAAGAGCATACGGCAAGCGACGACCGGTTTAATCTGGCACCCGATGCAAAGCAGCGATTCGCCAACGAGGTCTTGGATCAGATCCATGCATCCGTGGTTCGGCTTGCGGTGGCGGAGACGGACGAAGCTCTCGCGGGTTTCATTTCAGCCAGACACTGGTTACCCGATCCCATTTTCGATCAGCGGTTGGAGGTCTATATCGAGTCCATTTATGTCATGCCCGCCTTTCGGCGTTCGGGCATCGGATCCACGTTGGTATCGGATGTGCGTCGATGGGCGATCGAAAAAGGAGCGGTCCGATTGCGGCTTGCCACCATTGCATCCAACAAGCGTGCGATCTCTTTTTGGTCCAGTATATCGGCAACGCCGGATATCTTGGGCATGACCATTGAGTTATAAGTCGCCCGGATCTAGTTTCGTACGCCAACAGGTCCCTTAGCACCGATTCAATTTTCAAAAGTGCCGAACGTGTCGACACAAACCATAAAAAAGCCGCCCAAAGGTCTCGCCATATTGCTACTCGTCGGTCCGGCAATGATCTGGGCCGCCGAATATATCGGCTCAGGCGAGGTTATTATCGCCACAAGAACCGGCGCCGTTTTGGGAACTGCAGCCATTTGGGCCGTCGTTGGCGGTATCTTTCTCAAATACTGGATAGGGATGAGCGGCGCCCGGTATACGGTATGTACCGGGGAGGGCATGATCGACATGATCGGCCGTATGCCCGGTCCTCGTAACTGGGCCGTTTGGATCGTGCTGGTCGCACAGACGGCTTCGGGGGCGTTGGCCATCGGATCCCTGGCGAGCGCCGCGGGTGTGTTCCTCAATACGCTCGTGCCGGTATCTCCCTACTTCGGCGGTTGGATCATCACAATAGTCGCCGTCGCAATCGTCTGGTCCGGTGAGTTCAAGGTGCTCAAGTTCGTTATGAGCATTCTTGTCTTCGTGATCGTTCTGGGTGTGATGTACGTTGCCGTTCAGGTGTTTCCCGGAGCCGAAACGTTTTTCAGCGGATTTATTCCGCAAACCCCGGATGTGCCCGATTGGGCGGTGGCGAAAGGGGCCAGCGACAATCCATGGGAGGAGATTCTGCCGCTACTCGGCTGGGGAGCCGGCGGATTTGCCTCACAGGTGTGGTACACCTATTGGGTACTCGGCGCCGGATATGGAGCGGCTCAGGGGCGGCCCTACGGTAAATCTGCGGATCTGGAGCAGCTTCAAAAGATGACGGTGGAAGATGCCCGCAAAATCAAAGGATGGTGCAAAGTCGTCTATTCGGATGCGACAATTGCCATGCTCATCGGTGTTCTTGTGACGCTCGGATTCTTAACCGCGGGATACGGTATCCTCGGAGCCAAAGAACTACTGCCCGACGGGGAACAGGTCGCGGTGACACTTTCCAACATTTTCGGCAACAACTGGGGTGAAACGGGAGCCTTTCTGTTCATGCTCGGAGGAACGGCAGCCTTGCTCTCGACGCAGATCGGTCAGTTGGCGGGATGGCCGAGATTGCTCGCCGACTCGTTTCGGCTTTGTATTCCGGGCTTCGGTCGGCGCTTCAAATGGAAAACACAGTTTCGCGGATTCCTCATCCTGTTCCTTATCACCAATATGACGATTGTCTACACGCTCGGCCACCGACCTGTCTTTCTCGTCAAAATGGGTGCCCTTGTCGAGGGTTTGTTGCTTACACCGTTACAGGCACTCTGGGTAGCGCTCGGCCTCTTTATCGTCATGCCGAAGATGCTCAATGACGAGGCGAACAGGATATTGAAGCCCCATCCGGTCTTTGCCGTCGGTCTGGCGATCGCCTTTATCGTATTTGGCTACTTCTGCGTTTTTCAACTTCCGAAGGTCTTATAGGATTTCCGCGCGTCCTTCATAACCTCTGTGCTGGTACACTACCACTCGGATCGCGCGAGCGAACATCCTGCAGATTTCTTTTTCGGGTAGCCGGCTTCTCTGGGTCGCAACCGGCGCCGCTATTCCTGGACGACGTGGACGCTACGCCACGGTCGACAGTGCACGATCGATTGCCCTGAGGGTGAGCAAAAGCGCGCGCGGGATGTGAAAGCAACCCTTGTACGGACCTCCTTTGAAACGCTGCGTTACCCGTCCCTGTCGGTCAAGATAGCCAAACCACTCACCATGATCGGGGTCGATCAGGTGATCACGGATATAGGCGTCGACCTGCCTGAGTCGGGCAAGATCGTC
>CAZIIP010000363.1:0-3680 GCA_964539455.1 uncultured Rhodothermales bacterium | reverse complement strand
AGGGCGGATGCCATCATAACGCACGGACCCGCCTATGCGCAGTTCGTTCGCGACCGGTTTTCCGTAGGATGCGAGAAGGTGTTTCCCGCCGTTTGGGGCGTTCAACTTCCGACCTATGCACGCAAGAATGCGAAAGAGGCCCGCTCATTTCTGGAGCTTCCACCGAACGCTCCGGTGATCACCAGTCCGCGAGGCGTGCGTAGCTGGTACCGTCCGGAGGTTGCATTAACCGCGCTTTCGGGACTCCTGGAACGACGGCAGGATGCCTACGTGGTGGTGCTGACGCTCGAGCATGAGCGAACGGATGATGTCCGGCGCGCCCTCGATGCGCTCACTGCGCACCCGCGCGCGAGGGTCGTGGACCGGTTTTTGTCCCCGGAAGAAATGCGCAACGTGTGGACGGCGAGTGATGTGGTGGTATCGATTCCGCAGTTCGACGGGGTATCGGAGAGTCTGCTTGAGTGTATGCTGGCGGATTGTGTGCCCGTGGTGGCGGACATTGCAAGCAATCGCCTGCTGTTCGCGGAGCCGCCGGAAGCCATTTTCGTTGACGGCTCCGATGCCGAAGAATTGCTGGACCGCCTTGAGGCCACGGTAGACGATCTGACGGTAACCAAAGATCGGCTTTGTGACACAAACCGGGATTGGGTAGCCGAAAATGGATCCGTTGAAGCTACCGCATCAAAAGTGGCGAATATCGTAGTTTCCCTCGCGGCTGCACACGCGCAGAAACCACCGCCCTGACGGTGTGCTCCTGAACCCCATGTGGCTCGCGGCTGCACACGCGCAGAAACCACTCACCGGCTGAATCACCACGATCGAACAGGTACCAATGGCAAATAACCGAAAGTGTGTGGTGACCGGCGGGGCGGGTTTTATCGGCTCCCATCTGATCGATGCGTTGCTGGCACGCGGTGACTCCGTAACGGCCGTTGACAATCTCTCGACCGGCAGGACCCGCAACCTACGGCATCTCGATGGTCATCCCGGATTCGATTTTCAACAGTTTGATGTAGCCTGCAGGGAACGATTGGAACCGCTGGTCGCCGAATGCGACGAGTTGTATCACCTGGCGTCTTACGTCGGCGTCAAGCTCGCTTCGCAGACATCGAGCCAGACGATACTCAACAATCTCCGGGCGATCGACAATGTGCTCGAACTTGCCGCCCGGCATGATCCGAAGTTTCTCTTGACCTCGACGAGTGAGATATACGGCAAAGCCCTCGACCGGGACGGAAATCCGCAACAGGCACTTGCAGAGGATGACGACCGCGTATATGGTTCCACCACGGTACATCGCTGGTCATATGCCGGAATCAAGGCCGTTGAAGAGTTTCTTACCCTGGCCCGGCACAAGGAAGCGGATTTCGACGCGGTGATCGTGCGACTCTTTAATGTCATAGGGCCGCGTCAGAGCGGCAGACACGGTCCGGTCATTCCCCGCTTTATCGATCAGGCGCTGAACGCCGATCCGATAACGGTCTACGGCGACGGTACCCAGCGGCGATGCTTCACCTTCGTTGCGGATGCGATACGGGCGATTCTCATTCTCATGGAGCGGGATGATGTAGGCGGGGAGATTTTCAATGTGGGTGGGAGCAGTCCGGTGACGATCGGGGATCTGGCCAAACGGATTGTTTCCAAGACGGGCGGCCGATCCGAGATCAGATTTGTGCCGCATGCGGAGGAATACGGCGAGAAGTTCGAGGACGTGCACCTCCGCATGCCCGACATGACCAAACTCAGGAGGTGGACGGGATTTGAAATCAGCCGGACACTGGATGAAACGCTGGAATTGACGATCGAAGCGGCACGATCGGCGAAAGGGCAGTCTTAATCTCGGCCGGATTGGACTGGGTCACTGAAGTGCATGGCATGGTTCTGATAGTAAATTGTACCTTTAACCGGGTAGGAGCAGAATGAGCCACCGGCCCGAATCCGGCGGGACCTTTGGGTTCGAAAAGCCGTTATCCGGATTGCCGGTGCAACTCCTGTCGATCCGTTCGAATCCGGCGCATTGATCCCGATCGATCTACTGAACCGTCATACGAACAAGCGATGACCAGCAGGCTTCACCATCCGAACCGATTGCGGCCGATGCTGTCGCTACGCTCATCTCTCGATAATCGGGGTAGGCCGTTGACAACGTTGACCGCGCTTTTCCTCCTCGCGTCGATCGGTTTGAATGCACAGACCTATGATGCTGGCCGGCTTGACCCAAGCCAGGAATATGTTAAGCTCGCGGTGGTTTCCGACGGCATCCATGCGGTGTCCGGCCAGATGCTCTCCGATGCGGGTGTCAATCTTGCCTCCGTGGACGTGAGCGCATTGCGGCTGGTTGAGAACGGGGTGGATGTACCGCTTCTATATCAGGGTGGCCCGACGCTGGATCCCGGCGATGAGATCATATGGGTGGGACATCGCAACGACGGCACGGACGAAGATTGGGCCTACGGCCATGATCCGTCCAACAGAAGTTCCTCTTACTACAGTATTTACACCGACACGACCTATTACTGGCTCTCGTGGGGAGGTGCACCGGGCCCTGTTTACGTTGCCGACTCTCCCGGAGCCTCACCTGCCGCCGTCACATCGCGCCTGTTTGTTGCGCATCAGGAAACGGAATCGACATACTATAAAGGAGACAGCGACGCCGACACCTCCAATCCGATCTACACGCGCGGGGAGGGGTATTATTGGCACACGTTCAGCCATCGCAATCAAACCGATGTGTTGACGTTCACTTCACTCGTCGGATTGCCGGGTGTAATTACGGATGAAGGACATCCGGCCTCGATTGAAAGCCGCGTCAATTTTGCGTCCGCTTCCGGCCATAGAGTAGTACTGGAGGTAGAATTGGACCAGGGAGCGGGTGCCGTATGGGTTCCGATCGACACGGTCATCTGGGCTGGATATGGATTTGGCACACTCAGTGGAAGCTTTGACCAAGACGAAATCCCGGCCGGTTTGGAGCAAGTGAACGTTCGCATATCGGCATATAACGGCACAGACATTAATCCCACCGGGATTCCGAATCAATCGAGGGTGGACTACATCAGCGTCGAGGCGACCACACGAATTGTGGCTCCCACCGGACAAACGGAGGTGACTACGGAGGTCGGCGGGGCAATTGAAATCGACGTATCGGAGGTCTCCGTCGATTCCGGTGTTCTCGGGATGAATCCGGTCGGTCAAACCTATGCCGTTGTCCCGATGGGAGGCGCGGCATACGAAGGCACGCTTGCCGCGCCCACAAGCGTATACCTGGCGAAAACGTTGGCATACCAGAGCCCCGTTCGCGTCGTTCGCAAATCTGCAGCGACCATTCCGGATCTGGCCGGCTCATTTGCAGGAGCGCAGTACCTGATCCTCTCCACGCCGGTACTGGAAGCGTCGGCACAGCAATTGGCATCCTACAGAAGCTCCCCGGAAGGAGGGGGGTACAGCGTAGCGGTCTTGGACATCTATGATGTGTTCGATGTATTCGACTATGGTCGCACATCGCCTATTGCCGTGCAGCACATGATGATGCAATCCATGAGCTGGCCGGCTCCCCCGGAATTCCTGATGCTTTGGGGCGATACGCGGTATTCGTTCCGGGAGCGGCCCATGGAACCGTGGCAGGTGTTGTCGTTCGGCAGATCGTCATCCGACGGCTGGTTCTCCATGCAGTTCGACGG
>CAZIIP010000362.1:0-3684 GCA_964539455.1 uncultured Rhodothermales bacterium | reverse complement strand
CTGGGCCTTGCCGACTTCGTCTTCCGTCACAGGTTCCGTTCCCTGGATGCCGCTGAGCTCGGAGGCAATCTCCTGAACGGACTCGAGCGTCTTGTCGGTTTGTACCGGGGCGTACGCAATGAATGGACGCTGTCCTTTTGCATCCATAAGGAGCGTGAATGCGCCGTACGACCATCCCTTCTCCTCGCGAAGATTCATGTTCACGCGAGAGGTAAAGCTGCCGCCGAGAATCGTGTTCATTGTCTGGATCGCGACCTCGTCCGGATTTGCCTTCGGAGGCGCAACATGGCCCGCAAATATGATCGATTGCTCCGACTGCGGGCGATCCATCAGGTACACTACCTGCTTGCTTTTCTGAGGAACCCGCTGGATGTTCTTGTCCGGCACATCGCCCCGGCTCCAATTGCCTAAACGTTCCTCCAGAAGGGGCTGTAGCTCGTCCATCGAAACGTCCCCGACGACGACAAGCGTCGCGTTGTTTGGCCGAAACCAGGTGTCGTGGAATGCTTTCAGATCGTCCGTGGTAAGCGCGGCCGTCGATTCCTCGGTACCGGAGCCTGTAAGCGGATTCCCGTAGGCATGATTGTCGCCGTAGAGCAGACCGGGAAAAACACGAAGGGCCATCTGAATGGGCGTCGCCTTTTCCCGCTGAATGCGGACCAGTTGTTGCTGCTTGAGGCGCTGGAAATCGGATTCCGGAAAGGATGGATTCAAGATTACGTCGGCAAAAAGATCAAGAGATTCCGCGATATTCGATTTCAACGCGGACATCGATACGTAGGAGGCGTCGAGGTCGGAGCCCGTACCGAGCGTTGCACCCAGCAGCGCCAGTTGTTCACTGATTTCCAGTGCGGTCATCTCGGTAGTGCCTTCGTCGAGCATCGAGAGTGCCAGACTCGCGGTACCCGGAGAGGCGAACTGATCGGCTGCATACCCGGCGTCGAGAATCAGTTGCATGTTGACCACGGGAACCGCGTCCCTTTGGGCCAGGATAACATCCAGCCCGTTGGATAACCGTGCCGACCGGCGGTCGGGGAATTCCGCTCGTGGCGGCTCGCCTACACCCGGCAACGCAGAACGATCCGCCTTTGGCTCAAGAGTCGTGTACTCCGGGAAAGGATGCACCTCCAGGACGAAGACGCCGTCGGAAAGCCACCGGTTGGCAGCCTCTTTGAGATCTGCCGGTGCTGCCGACTGAATGCGTCCGAGATACTCCTCGTACCGATCGGGTTCACCACCGTACACCTCGAACTGAGCAAGGATGTCACTTTTCCCGCCAAAACCGCCGATACGCTCCGCGCCCCGCACAAAACCGGCCAGAAGCTGGGTTTTCACGCGTTCCAGTTCCATTTCGCCGGGTCCCTCCGCAAGCAACAGGGCAAGTTCATCGTCAAGTGCGCTTTCAACGGTTTCCGGATCGACGCCGGGCCGTACCGATGCCTGGATCACGAATTGACTGGCGATTTCACCGGAGTAAACATAGGCGCTCACGTCCGTGGCCGTCTGGTCGTCATATACCAGACGCTTGTAGAAACGTGCGTTCTTCCCGGTCGACAGTACTTCTCCGACCATCTCCAGATGGTCGTGATCGAGGTGGCCCCACTCAGGTACATTCCACACCTTGTAGATGCGTGACTGCGGGACACGGTCCTGCATCGTCATGCGTTGCTCGCCGCTACGCTTGGCGATCCAGGCTTGCGGTTTTGTAAGTGGAGGGCCGGACGAAATGTCGCCGAAATATGCCTCGACCTTTTCCCTGGCCGTCTCCGGATCGATGTCCCCGGCAATTGCGAGCACGGCATTTGCAGCGCCGTAATATGTATCAAACCACTCATGCACATCATCGAGTGACGCGGCATTGAGGTCATCCATCGAGCCGATTACGGACCATGAATAGGGATGGCCGGTGGGGAAGGTGTTCTCTGCAATGACGTTCCAGACCCGTCCATAGGGCTGGTCTTCACCTTGCCGTTTTTCGTTCTGGACCACTCCCCGTTGCTCGTCAAGCTTGTCCTGAGAGATGGCGCCCTTCAGGTGGCCCATCCGATCGGATTCCATCCACAACGCACGATCGAGCGCATTGACGGGCACGTTCTGAAAGTAGTTTGTTCGGTCCCGGTTCGTGGTACCGTTCAGATCGGTCGCGCCGACGCGCTCGAGCACCTTGAAATAATCGTCGTTAAAGTTCTCACTTCCGTTAAACATGAGGTGCTCGAACAGGTGCGCGAATCCGGTCTTGCCCACCTTTTCGTTCTTCGAGCCGACGTGATACCAAACATTGACTGCCACGATCGGCGCCTTGTGGTCCTCATGAACGATGAGCGTAAGGCCGTTGTCGAGCACGAACTTCTCGTAGGGGATGTCGAGCACATGCTGTTCCTCCGGGGTGTCGATGGGGGTATGATCCTGCGCGACCAGCGCGCCCGACAGAACCAGGATGCACAAAATGGCGACTATGGTGCGATACATGTTGGGTGCTGCACTTAAAGGTGGAATAAGCGACGCGCATACCGGCAAATGCCGGTGGCGGCCGGAAACAGAATATCAAACGTTCATACGGAACCTCGGGACACAGGATTCAGGAAAATGCGTGCAACTTGCCCGGGCTTGCATCCTATCTTGCATGTTCACACAATGTCGCCACCTGATTCGGATACCCATGTCTTCCGTCGTGATTCCTTACGGTGACAGCAAGCTTGCCGTCCAGATTCCCGCGCATAACCTGCTTGCCTACCTCACCCCGAATGCCGTTGAAGTCGCTGCGGATCCGGCAGGAGAGATTGTGCGATCGATTGAGATGCCTATCGATACGGTGCCACTTCGGGAGGCGGCCTCCGGTTGCAGATCGGCTCTCATCGTTGCAGACGACATCACCCGTACCACCCCGGTTCACATTGTTCTGCCCGTACTAATCGACGCACTCAATGAGGCCGGTTTGACGGACGACGAGATTTCGGTGATGATTGCGCTCGGGACACACCGTCCGATGACGGACCGGGAGATCGTTGATCGGTTCGGATCATGGGTCACCGATCGTGTCGAGGTGCGGAACAGTCCATGGCAGGATCGGGCGCAGCTCGTCGATTTGGGTACGACGGCCAACGGCACACCCATTCAGGTGGCAAGGCAGGCGGTGGAATCGGATTTCGTGATCGGTGTCGGCAGCATCGTGCCCCATCATATCATCGGTTTTTCCGGTGGCGCGAAGATAATTCAGCCCGGTATTTCAGGCGCCGTGACGACCGGAGCCACCCACCATTTATCCATCCGTTCGCGTCATTCGTATTTGGGTATCGTCGAGAATCCGATTAGAGAGGAGATGGAAGAAATCGGTGACCGGATCGGGTTGAATGCGATTCTCAATGTGGTGGTCGACAGCGGAGGCCGGCTCGTGGAAGCGGTGTATGGAGATCCCAGGAAGGCTTTTCGGGCCGGCGTCGAGGTTTCGAGAAGTGTTTATGGCGTGGTGGCTCCCGGGAAAGCCGACATTGTTGTTGCCGGCTCTCACCCGTGCGACATCGAAATGTGGCAGGCACACAAGGCGCTCTACGCCGCCGACCGCGTCGTGCGGGAAGGTGGCTCGATCATCGAGGTTGCACCCTGCTACGAGGGCATCTCGGTTTCTCACCCGGAGGTGCTGGATTTTCTTGCACATTCATCGGACGAGATCGCCGCTATGTTGTC
>CAZIIP010000361.1:0-3704 GCA_964539455.1 uncultured Rhodothermales bacterium | reverse complement strand
CGGGTCACGCTACGAAGCAACTTTATCCGGGTTCCTTCGAGCAGGTGACATGGCGAATGGTACGAAGCCAAGTGGTACACGCTCCGTCATCTCCTCCGTATCCGGGTCGACCGTGAGTCCCGACCAGGGGGGTTGCGAAACTACCGAAAGTCCACGTTGCGCAGTAAAACGCTTTCGTTGGTTGGACCCGACATCCACCCCGTGGGACCGGCGGAAGAAGCCGGTAGCGTTCTAGAGATCCGTTGTCACGTTATCGATCAGAAACTTCGCCATTGCCTTGTTTGCGCGCTGAAGCGTGCGCTGCAGTTGTTCGTCGGTTTTACCTGCGTGTCCGGCTATGACCTTCACGATAGTGCACGGAATTCCGTGCGTGGCTGTTACGAAAGCCACGGCGTAGCCGCACATGTCCGTCATATCAGCTATGCGTTGCCAGTAACTTCGCTCCTTGCCCGACTGTGGGAGGTGATCCTGCGTCACGAGCGTAGCCGATTCGATTCCGTCCCATGGCGTACTGAGCGGCATACGCGGATAGGTAGGTGCAGCCATTTCGATTCGATCACCTTCGAAGACCTGGGCCGCCGCCACACACTGGCCGATTACGAATGACTCCTTGAGTGCCGTACAGGTGCCGGCGTGAATAACGCGATCCGGATTGTTATTGACGAGAAAACGCTCCGTCCGCAACGTTGCCTTGATCTGCCCGCTGCCGACGAGTGAAACCGTCAAGCGATCGTCACTTGTACTCTCCCCCTCCGACAGGCCGTCAAAACGGCCTCGTTCGTACTGTTCGAGAAAAGGGGTGGCCTCCTGCTCGGTCGAAAAAAGAATTGCTGTCATATTCCCGTGCGGTGGCGGTGAAATCGGGTTCTTTTGGAACCTCGGCTCGGGTTGTCGAGGTTGTACAGGTCGCGTACGCGATGGTGAAGCGATCGGAGCGTAAATTAAGCAATGCGCAAAGCAAAAAAACAGCCCGGATACAGGTCGCATCTTATGCCATGAAAGTAACGGAACTCTACGATCAGGCAACCGATCCCCTCATTTCGTTCGAAGTGATCCCGCCCCTCCGGGGTGGATCAATCGACAGAATTATGTCTGTTGTCGAAGCACTGATGGCATTTTCCCCGCCGTTTATCGATGTCACCAGCCATGCGGCGCAGGCTTCGTATGAGGAGATGCCCGACGGATACGTCAAGCGGCGGGTGACGCGTAAGCGGCCGGGTACCATAGGCCTCTGCGCAGCAATTAAGGAAAGGTTCGGCGTGGAGACCGTTCCCCATCTCCTCTGCAACGGCTTTACGCGCGAGGAGACCGAAGATGCGCTCATCGAACTGCACTACCTCGGCATCCAGTCCGTGATGGCACTCCGCGGCGACGACCATGGTTACAGAAAACCGATCCCGTCACAGCGATCCGTGAACCAATACGCGGTCGAGCTGGTGCGCCAGATCTCCGACATGAACCGGGGTAAATATCTGGACGAACTTGAAGAAGCCGCTCCGACGGATTTTTGCGTGGGCGTAGCCGGATATCCGGAGAAGCACTTCGAGGCACCCAACCTCAAACACGATATCCAGTACCTGAAGGATAAGGTGGATGCGGGCGCGGGGTACGTAGTGTCGCAGATGTTTTTCGATAACGGTCCATTCCTGCAGTTCGTTTCGGATTGCCGGGTAGCCGGCATCGAGGTACCCATTGTACCCGGAATCAAGGTGTTTACCTCGAGACGGCAGCTTCGGACGCTTCCAGCAAACTTCTACGTGAACATCCCGGAGGAGTTGGCCGACGAGGTCATGCAGGCCGCACCCGAGCATGCGGCCGATATCGGTGTCGAATGGGCAATCAAACAATGCGAAGCGTTGTTGTCAAACGGCATTCCCTATCTGCATTTCTACGTGATGCAGAATCCGGAACACGTCCGGAAGATCGTGTCGGCGCTGGTATGAAGGCAGGTTCGCAATTCTCTGAGTGCTCTGTATCGCTGTGAGAGACAAGCAGATGCTTACGGGGGCTCGGAGATCGAGGAGGACAGGATTTCGCCCGTTCACCGGGCCACGACAAACCGCCTCACCATCCGCCTTCCCTTTTCCGATTCGATACGGCAGAAATAGAGCCCGGGAGTCAGCGCTGAAACATCCAGCAACACGTCCTCTTCTCCACTATCGCGCCTGGTGCGATGCAACGGCACATCCATTTTGCGACCCAGGATATCCCGCACCTCTAATCGTACCTCCCCACCATCGACCATCCGGTATCGAACCCGCGTCGATGTGGAAGCCGGATTCGGATAAGGCGAGACGAAGAGGACCTCGCTGCTCTGAGGCACTTCTATCTCGATTTCTTTCGAGAAGGATACGGCGCCGTCAAAATCCTCCATGCGCAACCGAAACACGTGCCTTCCCGAAGCGATATCGGGAATACGGTGCTCGTAGGAAGTGGATCCATATTCGTGGCCCTTTGCTGCCGTCGTGTGTAGACGATCGAACTCAAAGGATTCTTTTTGGCGGTGCTCAATCGTATAATCCGCCAGATTTCTTTCGGAAGCCGAGGTCCAGCGCAGGACGACGCCGGATTCACCGGAAAAAGCCGAAAACATCAATAGCTCGGTCGGCAAAAGGCCTGCATCCAGCATCCATTCTCCGATATAGGACGAGCCAACGGAACCGGCTTCGCTGAAGTAGCCCCCTGTATAGATCGAGTATTCGTGCAGGGCGATCGAACTGACCGCCTCGTCCGTTCCGGTCTCCATATCGAGCCAGTCGAAGCCGTCCCACATGGCGACGTTGGTCAGCGCCTCGCCACCGGCGGCGCTGAAACTTCCTCCGACGAAGAGTTCAGAGGCGTCTCCCTCGAGAGCCGTGACGGTCGATCCGGTTAATCCGGCACCGAGCGCCGACCAGGAAGCACCGGACCAGCGAGCAATATTGGTGGCGGAGATCGACCCGCCGACTTGGGCAAACGCGCCACCTACGAACAGGTCGGTACCGGCAAGATGCAAGGCATGTACCTCGCCGTCCACGCCGCCGCCGACGGGATGCCAATCGGACCCGTCCCAGCGGGCCAGGTACGCGATATCCAGCCCACTCACTTCCGTGAAGCTGCCACCGATATAGACGTCATCGCTTGCGACGGCAATGGCGTGCACGCTGCCGCCGCTTACGCCGCTACCGAGGGCAGACCAGCTCGATCCGTCCCAGAATGCAACGCTGTTGACCTCTACGCCACCGGCATGGTTGAAATGCCCCCCCACAAAAACGTTGTCACCGGTCGCTTCCGTCACATTTACGGTCGCGGGAAAAGTAGCGGATACACCCCCGTTCATGTCGTCCCACGTTGATCCGTCCCAATAGGCCACCATTCCCGCCGGTTGTCCGCCCGCCGAATAAAACGTCCCGCCGGCATAGACGCCTCCGGTGGTCGGTGCAAGCGACAAGACTGCGCCCCCGTCAATGCCTTCTCCGAGTGGCGACCAGTGAATACCGGCCCGAACGGCAATACCGTTTGCGTCGGTCTGGCCGATCGATGAAAAATATCCGCCGGCATACAGCCGATTACCGGAGGCTGCCAGTGCACGAATCGGACCGTCGGCGCCGTGCGCAACGGCCCCGGCCAGTCGCTCCCACGTTCCATCTGTGTCGTTGCCCAACCGATAGCCGGCGATATTGGACACGCGCAAACCACCCGCCCAGGCAAATGTCCCTCCGTTG
>CAZIIP010000360.1:0-3707 GCA_964539455.1 uncultured Rhodothermales bacterium | reverse complement strand
TCCGGAATGAATGCTGAATGTGACCGAACCCTTGACACCCCGTCCATTCAGATTCAGAATCGCCTCGGTCACGTCAGTGAAGTCCGCACCTGAGCCTCCAACCGTGTACGGCGCGAAGCCGTTGTCGGCATTGTCGAGCGGACCCAGTGAGATACCTTCATCGCCTCCCATATAGGGATTAAAGGGATCTCTTGGCTGGTTGTCGATATCTGTCGTGATCCCGGCTATGGGTGTCCCAATCAACAAAAAATCTCCAAGGGAGGATCCATCAAGACGCAAGTCCTGGATACCGACACCCACATTAACAAAAACCACCGCCTTCGATACGGAATTCAAGTCCCTGCCCGTGGCAGCCTGATGTTGCGCAAGCGTCCGGTTGGTTCCTTGCCAGCGAACGACATTGCTGCCGGTTGAGAAGTAGTTATTGTAGTCGGAATCCGAGTCAATCTGGGCTACACCTGTGGTCTCCAACGCAAATCCTCCGTTTGCGTGCACGAGGATGTTGTTCTTCAGCAGTGGGTTGCCGCTGTCCACACGCAAAGCGGCCGTTGTTGCGCCGGCGTTGTCCATGCGCACCGTGTTGTGGTACACGTTTGCGCTATTGGCAAAAATCATCCCCGCCTCGGCCACATTGGTATGGATAGACACGAGATTGTTGTAGATATCCGTGGTACCGATAAACGCTACGTCGTATTCGATACCTGTCTTGCCGTCGGACAGGTCGATCTCGTTGCGGTAGACGGCAACGTCGGCTGAGAGGATCTCAATCCCGATGTAGGTGCCGGTCGCTACAATCGAATTGGAAGACGTATTGTCCCGGATTTCGCTGTCGACGCCCCTGAACCGGATGGCGCCCCGGGTTTGGTTTGAAAAGCTGTTGCCGCGGATGGTCGTATCGGATGCTCCCTCGATCACTTCCGAGCCCAGGAAGTCGATGCCAACAAACCCGTTGGTCAGGTCCAGATTTCGAAATTCGTTGAAACGGTTGTTGAGCGATGTGGACGTTTCATAAATGAGCGACGTATCGTCGCTGTTGATGCCAAGAAAGCCCGTCAGAGCACAGCCGACGACGAGATTGTGTTCAGAGGGACTGTTTGGCACGGTGGCGGTGGCATCGAAGTCGAAAATCCGGCCGTAGTTGTTGCCCGGTGTAGCGGCGACAAAGTCGATGTCCACAAAGGTGACATAATCAGCGCCGGCCATACGCACAATCCAGTTGGTACTCGACGTTGCTCCCGAGTATTCCCACGTCAGTTGCCCTCCTCCATCGAAAATGATCTGATTCGAGGCACTCGTTCCACTGATCGGACCGATGGTAACCTGTTCATCGATTGTATCATCCAGATCCTTGAACGTGAAGATCACGTCATCTGAAATGCCTTCCGCTTCGAGGTCGGCCACGGCTGCGGCTACGGTTGGATAATCCGTACCACCGGCGTCTCCGATTGCATATTCGCCTTCAAGAGGCTGTGCGTTGACGAAACTAGTCCAGGCGCCGACAAGCGCGAGGGCGATGACGTATTTCATGAAGCGGACAGCGTTTGAACCACTACAAAGCTGCAGTCAAGACAGACGGGATGGCTTTGGTAGGTCGTGATGAACTGACTTGGATTAACCAACGGAGATGCAATTATCGCCGGAATGGACATGGTCAACTCAGAAATACCTGATCAGGATCCGAGAAATCTCGACCAGACGCATCAAGAAAGCGAACTGCAAAATGGATACTACCGATCCGGCACGAATGGACCGAACCGGTGATCCAATATAAATTTTTGTAAATACGTGATATAAGTAGAAAGAAAGTCTATAAACACACAAGAAACGGAGGCGCTACCTCACAATTGACATTTTGTGTGTTACCGACTGCCCACCAATGCTCCCACGAATGACGTAGTGGCCATTAGGCAGGTCTGACGCCAGAAACTGGATATGGTGTTCGCCTCTACCAAGCAAACGATCAACGGGTTGTCGCACGAGGCGACCCGAGAGATCAAACACGCGAAGTCGGACGTGCGCCTGGTCGGCCAGGTTAACTACCATGGTTGTCCGTTCTGCAAACGGATTTGGAGCGACTTCTATAGAGGGCCCGGTATCTTCAAATGATACCTCTCGTTCAGGCCATTCACCTTGTTCGATCGAAGTGACCACGTATAGTGGGACATTCAGGTCGGCTCCGGTTTCCACCGTAGTAAATGTCGTTGCGTTATCATCTTGAATTGACTGACCATCCATACCGGAGGCGTCAAAACCGATCGAGGTATCGCGAGAAGTGTCCTCTATGGCTATCGACAGGCGGAACAGCAGCTTCGATTCCGTTTTGAGCTCGGTGCCGAAACCCACCGGACCGGTGGGGCTGTAGATAAGCGTAATTGCCAAACGACTATCGGCGTTGTCCGCTACCGACAGTGCGGTATAGGGCGTAAACGAACAGCACGGGAATCCGTCACCTGTCGCAACGCTCACTCTGCCGTCCCCCGCTATTCTTTGTCCAAACGCATCCCTGTCGTAGTTCAACAGCACAAGGGCCGTGCCCAATCGGACTGGTGAGGTGTCAGATGAAACCAGTATTGCAAATTTCAAGCTGTCACGGGTCACTTCAAAATCTCCGAACTCATATCGCACGTGGCTCTGTCCCCGGACGATGGACGAGCTCACCAGCATGATCAATGCGGCAGCCAGACATTTGAGCATGCGATGGAAGTTCTGATCGGCCATAATCGACGTACCCTCCTTCACGCATAAAGCAAAGGCGCGGCCTCTTTTGAAACCGCGCCTTCGGATTCTGATACCAACAGCAGAAAGAGATTTACTTCACATAGAGTACTCTGCCGGAATCGACAAATGTGCCGGCTTGAATACGGTAGATGTACACGCCGCTCGGCAAGCCGTTTGCGTTAAACGGGATGGCATATCTGCCTGCATCCTGGTCTTCATTAACGAGGCTCTTCACAAGCCTTCCCAGCGCGTCGTAGACATTCAGCGCGACTTTGGACGACGAGGCCAGGTCATAGCTGAAAACGGTCCGTCCATTGAAGGGATTTGGATACGCCGGCTTCAAGCTAAATCGGCTCGGAACAGGCGCACCTACTTCGACAACGGATGAGTAGTCCGAGGAGCCGTCAAAATCAATTTGCCGCAGACGGTAGTATAGTTTCCGGGTGTTGGCAGGAATTTGTGTGTCGCTGAACCGGTATGTTTGAGGCTGCACGGTGGTACCCCTGCCTTCCACAAAACCTATCTCCTCAAAATCAATTCCGTCAATAGAACGGTGTACTTCAAAGCCGCTATTGTCGATTTCCGTTGCCGTTTCCCAGTCAAGGACAATCCGCTCTTCTCCTGCAACCGCCTTGAACGAAACGAGCTCAATCGGCAAAGACATATTGAGGTCGTTGGTTGCATTTACGGAGGAAAACGCCGTCTCATTGTCATCCTGGAAGATCTGGCCGTCCATGGTGGCCGTGTCAAAAGACAGCCCGGACATCTGGCTGCTGTCATCAATGGGCAGTACTACATTAAAAAGTTGTAGAGGTGTCGTATCGATGTCGGTGCCGAATCCCGGATTCGATGTACTGTAGAGAAGCGTTATTGCAAGCCTCTGGGGCTGGTTGTCGGCAACCGTAACGCTCTCATATGGCGTGAACGTACAACATGCAAAATTGTCCGGAGTGATTCCGTCCGGTTGCCCATAGATCTGAACGGAAGCC
>CAZIIP010000359.1:0-3723 GCA_964539455.1 uncultured Rhodothermales bacterium | reverse complement strand
ACCTCGAGAATGTCCGATACGAGCGATGCTGCGGTATTGAGATCGCCGTTCATCTCATGGATCTGCGCCAGCGCATATGCGGCACTTACCGCTTCCTCGTTGTTTTCCAGGGCCTTCCGAAAAAAGTCCATGGCCTCGTCATCGCGTCCTTCGATACGCAACCGCTGACCGTAGATGAACAAGATCTCGCTGTTGTTCGGGGCCTCGGCCAGGGCACGCTCCAGTAGCGGATCCGCCTCCTCAATCTCATTTTGTCGCAGGGAGATCAGCCCGAGATTGGCCCACGCGGCGGCCTCCATTGGAGCCAGCTCGGTCACCCTGCCCAATTTTTCCTGACCCAGCGCATCCGTGCCGGCCTCTACGGCAACGATTCCGGAATAGAATGCGGCAACGGCCTCTTCATTGACGGGTGATCCCGGCGTGAGTGCTTCATTGCCGCCGCAACCGGCCGTAAACAACAATGCGCCCACTATAGTGGCGAAAAAGGAGCGGTTTGTCTTCATCTCTGATGTTCTACCTCAAGGCAGCTTTATCTACAGATACTTCCGAACCCGAGCCTTCCCGGAGTTTAATCATTTGGTTGCCTTGAATGTTGGACCAGCGCTCCGCCAGACCGCTCGGCCAACTGATTTCAAGTGTTCTTACTATTTGTTCGTCTCCCAAACCGAATCGGACCGACAGTTCCGATGCCGAGAGGTAGCTCGATCCGGAACGCATGCGCCGGATGAGTTGACGCTCCCCGACGGACGCCGTCAAACGTGCCCCGATCCCGTCGCGATTAGAAGTCGTCCCCTCGAGCCGTACGACCAGGTAAGCGCCCGTATCCGTGTCGTTTCTCCATAAATGCAGGGGACCGTCGTTCTCGGCCACGAGCAAATCGGGATCTCCATCATTGTCGTAGTCCCCATGAGCCGCTCCGCGGGCAACGATGCGCTCACCGAGCACGCCGCCGACTTCCGGTCCGATATCCCTGAACGCACCGTCTCCATCATTTACGAAAAGATGAGGAGCCTGGGCATAGGTAATGCCTTCGATCGTCTTTTCTACATCAGGATGAATATGTCCGTTTGCCGCGAACAGATCCAAATCACCGTCCAGATCGAAATCTACTACGAAAAGGCCGAATGCCAGGGTCAGCAGGCTCGGCCGGCCGATACGTGAAATTGCCGCACGGTCGATGAAGAGGCCGTTCCCCAGGTGACGGTATACCCCAATCATCTCCATGGCAAAATTGGCAACGACGGTGGTGACGTCACCCGAATCGTCCAGATATCCCGTGTCGACTCCCATACCGCCACGTGCATTACCGGATTCATCGAACGCAATGCCGCTAATCAAACCGACTTCCTCGAATGTTCCGTCACCCAAGTTGTGGAACAACTGGTCCGGCTGCGTATCATTGGAAATGAGCACATCGACCCAGCCGTCCTCATCGAAATCGAATTCGGCAAGCCCGAGTGACTTACCGGGTGATGGGACAAATCCCGCTCTTTCCGTCCAGTCCGAAAACGTCCCGTCTCCGTTGTTGTGATAGAATACCGGCTGCTCACCTTCGTAGAGGTCCGGCCGGCAATACGTCCTGTTCTTGCCGTCGATACTGCAATACAAATCCGATTCGGGCGTCCATTTCACGTAGCCCGCAACCAGCAAATCGAGCCAACCGTCGCGGTCTACATCAAAAAACATGGCAGACATCGTCCAGGTTTCCCGGGCCCCTACCCCGGCAGCCGTTCCCACCTCCGTAAATGTACCGCCGTCGTTGCGCAGCAGCCGGTCACGACGCAGGGTCGACACGTATAGATCGGTATCTCCGTCATTGTCGTAGTCGGCGACCGCCAGTCCCATCCCGTATCCGGAAACGTCGTTTACACCGGCCTCTGCCGTGACGTCTTCAAACGAACCGTCCCCCCTGTTTCGGTAGAGGGTCACCACCGGGAGTTCCGGACCATATCCGGACCAGTAATTGCCGGTGACGACAGCGATGTCGAGATGCCCATCTGCATCGATATCGAGAAAGCCGCAGCCACCTCCCATGCTCTCGGGAAAAAGTCGTTCTCCATAAGCACCGGTGGTGTGTCGGAAAGTCGCGAGACCGGCAGATCCGGTGACATCGGCAAGCACCGGAACCCGGATACGTTCACCGGAGCCATGTCCGTTATCGGCAAAGCGCTTGCCCTCGTTGTTGCATGCGGGCAGCAACAGAATTGAAGCGCTACAGATCAGCTGTAGTATGGCCCCGGGAATTGAACGGACACCCACGTTACTGCGAAACTAATTGACGAAATGTACTGTGGCACCTGGACCTGGCACCTCCCCGGCCTACATACGCCGTGGCAGGCAACTCTCATAACGCTGATGAGAGCGGTTGTTTCTCGCCCTCGATCGGTTCCGACGGCAATTCATAGTGGCGGAAAGCCGATCCGGTATGCCGGGCAGTGCTCGCAACATCTCCATTAGCCTTCGACAAATATTTTCAGGATCGGGCCACAGGACGTTTGAAACCGGATCTATCGCCGATTGCGCATCGTGTAACGGTTTCTCACGGACGTTGGAATTTTGTGAAGGATCGTTCAATGCGAAATTTTGGAGCATTTCCGTTTATCGCCGTCTTATTGCTCTCGATCGGCACACCACAACTTTCGGCCCAGGTAGACTTCTGCAAGCGTGTGGATCAAATACCCATCGAGGAGTGCCGCGCGCTTGAAACGTTTTTTCGGCAGACCCGGGGAACGCAGTGGACGGACAACACGGGTTGGTTTGTGGAGGACGAACCCTGCTACTGGATAGGAATCGCCTGCACCATAGATGAATGGCCGCGGCACATCACGCGAATTCGGTTGATAGACAACAACGTCGACGGGCCACTTCCCGGTCATCTGAGCCGTCTGTCCCATCTGCGCCGATTTATCATTGAGAATCGGGTCAGATCAAAGCATTACGGAACGCTTACGGCCCATATTCCGGCGGAGATCAGTGAACTCGAGCATCTCGAAGTTATTCGCCTTGGAAACAACAACCTGGTCGGCTTCGTGCCCCCTGAACTCGCCAATCTCAAAAAGCTTCGCGTGCTGGACCTGGCTGACAATGATCTCGACCAGTATATCCCGCCACTGCTCGCGCAACTCACAACGCTCGAAGAACTCGACTTGAGTGGCAACCGCTTGAGCGGCCCCATCCTGCCGTCGCTATCGGAGTTGCGGATGCTTCGCAAACTCCTCCTTAACGACAACTCTTTCTCGGGCCCTATACCCGGATCGTTGGGCATGCTCTCGAATCTTAAAAATCTGGACTTGAGTAACAACGATCTGGAAGGGACTATTCCGGATTCATTCGGAGACCTCCACTCCCTGTTCAGTCTGAACCTGGCGAACAACGCACTCAGCGGAAGTGTGCCACCCACCATCGACCAACTCCGTAATCTGAACATCCTGGATTTGAGCGGAAACATGCTCGAGCATGCGGTCGGGGCCGCGACGGCTCACTACCTGAGTGAAATTCCATTCTGCGACCTCTCCAACAATCAGCCTTCCTTCTGCCTGGCGGGCGTTGCATCGAAAGATGCCGCTTCAATTTGCAGCCTGCAAAATCAACCGAACTGCGGATCAACGCTCGGCGCTTGGGTGTCCGCTTTTCAGGCCGCTCAACGGGGAGACGAGGTTGTGGTATCGTGGCAAATGAAATCGATAGCGGGTGTTACCTCGATCACGGTTGAAGATATGCGCT
>CAZIIP010000358.1:0-3739 GCA_964539455.1 uncultured Rhodothermales bacterium | reverse complement strand
GTTACCGAGAGGGAGATGCGGCCGTGGCGGCCTATCTGGACGACTATGCCTATTATATCTTTGGACTCATCGAACTGTACCGGGCAACGTACCAGCCCAGCTATCTGGGGTTGGCCGTAAAGTTGGCTAAAACGATGTGTGCACTGTTCGAGGATCCTTCGGGTGGCTTCTTCTTTATCGCATCGGATGCGGAAGCCCTACCGGCCCGGATGAAAGAGACGTACGACGGCGCAATACCCTCCGGGAACTCGATGGCTCTGCACGTTCTCGTTACGTTGTTTCGGTATACGGGGGACACACGGTTCGACGAAGCGGCCTCCCGTGCGGTTACCGGTCTCGCCGGTTCCGTACATACGGCACCTTCCGGGCACACATTCTTTTTGAGTGCATTGGCTACTGCACTCAAACCGTCCGTCGAGGTAACCATCGCCGGCGCCGCCGACCATCGCCAGACCCGGAAGATGCTTGCGCATGCTACTGAGAGTGTAGGGCACGGGACGGCTGTGCTACTCAAGACGGAGCGCACGTCCGGCGACCTTGCGGCGTGTGCTCCGTTTACCGCAGCGCAACATGCACTGGATGGAAAGCCGACCGCCTATGTCTGTGAAAATCACGTCTGTAACCAGCCAACCGTCGATCCCGACGAGATGCGACAGCTTCTGGAAGCGGCAATCGGGCGGCAGTCGTGAGCAACTGGACGAGGATAGATATTCTCCGATCACCCCAACAAACGGTTTATTTCTCCCTGAACGGGCGAGACCATTGACGGGCTACTTGTCGTTGTCGGACCACCAATGCTTGTCTCCGTTGTCGCCCCGGCTACATGCCATATCCATTTCTGATGGAGTAACGTAACGATTGAGTTCCCGGCTGTTTACCCCTTGTCTATTCGGCAGTCAAAAGAGGTAGAAAGCAACGTCTTTTCGTTGATCCCCGATTGATTGTCGGCGGCTTGCGTTATCGAGAGGGCATATCTGGGCGTCTCCCGCGACTTCTTTTGGCAGACGTCCATATTACACGTCTGTGATGCGCACGATTTACGGAGCGCGAAGACCACTTATCCGTCTATGTGCGCATCGGCTTCTTCATTGGTCTTGACCAGTTCTCCCTCGGTCAACTCCAGCACCAGGCGATCCAGATCGTACATATTGTCGAGCGACTCGAGAATCGCCCGCGAATCGACCGAAACGGTGCGGCCAACATCCGTTCGATAAATGAAGGACCACGGGAGGCTTTCGATATTGCCGTCAAAGGCTACCCCGACAACTTCGAGATTCGCATTTACCAGCGGAGATCCCGAATTGCCGCCAATGATGTCGTTCGTCGACACGATGTTCAGCGGTGTTGAGAGGTCAAATTCGGACGGTGGATCCAGCCAGCGATCGGGCAAATCCCATTCGGCTCCCTCACCTTCTCCGCGGCCGTAGGAGTAAAAGTGGTCAAGCAGTCCGTAATAGGTCGTGTAGATCGGGGCCCGTGTGCCGTTGTATTCATACGCTTGCACAACACCGTCCGCAATACGAAGTGAAAACGTTGCGTCGGGCGGTACGTCGGTGCCGTATACTTCGAATCGAGCGCGCCCGAGCAGCCGTCCGAGTTCCTGTTCGCGGGCCTGCAGACCTGCCAGAGCACTTCGCATGTCCATCATGCGGTCGACGATCGTCTCGGCGAAAGCGATCGCCGGATCGTCGGAGGAAAGGCTGCCGTCATTGATGGCTGAAGATGCCGAAGCGCTGGAGGTCAACACCGAATTTTCCATTATGGATGAAACCAGTTCTTGCGGCGATCGGCCGTTCAGAATCCGGTTCATCATATCGCTGTTTTCCCCCCATGCATTTTGCATCATGTGCAACCGATTGAGCAGGTAGGTGCGATCGAGCGATTCTTCCTGGTCTGAAATCGAAGCAACCTGATTTTTTCGCTGAAGCAACTGGTCATCGGATGCGCCGCCGTCCTGCGCTTTCAGATAGCCTGCTGCGAGTATGGCGCGCCTGAGCGTTGCGGAGGTGAGTGCTGATGCGGGAAGACCGATAAAGGCCAGGTAGTCTTCCGCGTACTCCATCTTCTGCCTCACCACGCCGGCTACGTCTGCGATGACCGTACCGTAGCGCTCGGATAACGCCGGGTCCGCTTCGATGGCATCCTGAAACGCCCGTTCACTCACTTTTCGGCGCTGCATCAGGATTTCGTCATTCAGGCCCTTTACCCTTCCGGTGTACGCCTTCTCCGAATTCCTGACGCTGAAAAGCAGATTTCTGAGTTGCGGATCCGGATCCGTCGCATAAACTTCCGCAAGTATCTCCGCGGCGGATGACAAAAATTCCAACGACGCCTTTTCCTGGGCGTCCCTGCGCCAGGCAAGCTGTGCCGTCGTTTCGAGCCTGTTTGTCGATCCGGGATTGCCGATGAGGAATACGGCATCGCCCGCTTCGGCGCCGTCAAGTCCCCAGGAAAAATGATGTTTCGGCTGATAGGGCTCGCCGTTCTCATAGACACGGAATAGCGTGAAATCGAGCGCATATCTGGGATAGGTAAAGTTATCCGTATCTCCTCCGAAAAAGCCGAGCAGGTGCTCCGGTACCATCACGAGACGAAGGTCCGTGAATCTTCGGAACGTGTAGGCCGAGTATATCGCGCCGCTGTAGAGCGAGACGACCTGCACCGTGATGCCGTTTTGTGTTCCTCCTTCTTCCTCGGCGATGCGCGACTGGATGTCGGCAATTGTCTGTTGTCGTGCGGCGGCACGCTCGGCATCCGTCTCCGCACCGGCAACCGCCGCATCCACTTCGTCTGTGACATCCTGGATAGCGATCAATTGGTCGGCGTACCAACCCGGTACCGGACGCTCATCCTCCAGGTCCTCGGCATAGAACCCGTTATCGGGCAGATTTTCCCCCGCTGCAGATACCTGTGTGACCTGGCCACGCGCGCAGTGATGGTTCGTCAGTGCAAGTCCGTTGGCGGATACGAACGATGCCGTGCAGTTCGGCAGGCGCAAAGTCCCGAGGCGCGCGCGTTCGAACCATTCGTCATCTGCTCCAAATCCATACGTCTCCGCGAAATAGTCCGAAGGCGGAAAGTCGAATGTCCACATTTTGCCGTTGTCAAACCGGCCGGCGGTAACCGTATCCAGCCGCATTTCCTCCGGAGCGAAATCATCGGTTTCATTCTGAGTCTTTACCGGAATCGGTGCCTGGTCATTCGCAGTGTCGGGTGGAGGTGTCGGCTCCTGGCTTACGGCACGCGGCCCGCTGCAGGCTGAGAGCAAAGAAAACGTAGCGATGACGATCAGGGCGCCGACACGCCGTGTGCGGCTGTCTTTTGTGACCATGGTACTGGTTGCTCGATTGTACACGGGTGCGTGCGTACGCAGCACACCCACTTGTGGATTTTCCGTTAGTACGAACGGCCACGTGTACGCATGGCACCCGCATTAGGTTTGCCCGATCGACCCTCGGAGCGGCAAAGCAGCCGGGCTGCCGGGATGCGAAACAAGGATCAGCAAAAATCCAGGTCCACCATCTAAAAAAATGACTCACAACGCACAACTATTTAACAATCACTTGAAACAAATCGTTTGACATTCTATTCTCACAATGCTTCGCGAAGCCGGGTCGAGATGGGCCTCCTCTTACCATGCTCGACCACTCTGCGGGCCGCCTTGTGGTAGGGGCGGCCCGTTTTTTATGGCCGATCTTTTTGAGCGTGTCTGCCGGGCGTGCTTGTTTCCGACGAAAGC
>CAZIIP010000357.1:0-3741 GCA_964539455.1 uncultured Rhodothermales bacterium | reverse complement strand
GTAGGCTCATCTCTCTCGCCCGCCTCGCAGGCGAATCGGCGGGCCGCCTCGACTTCCTCGCGTGTCACGATGGAATCGCGGATGCGGTTGAAAAGTGAATCGATGCTTTCGGTCTCGCAGTCTGCCTTTACTCCAATAAACAAGGCGTCCAGCGACCACTTGCCGCCCCCAACAATGAGTAGAAAGACCGCCCCCAGAAGCATGGCGAAGTCGGTGCGCATTTCGTGCGCCATGCTCCAGAAGCCATAAGTGGAAAGCCGGCGAACATGGAAGCCCCACAAGTCGTGGCCAAGAAGGGTGGGGAGTTTCGTTGTCAAGAGCGCCGCCAGCATGATGCAGATGAGCGGCACGGCGGCGAATCGGGTGAGCAGGCCGAGAATTACCAGCGCCCCGCAGACGATCTCGAACGTTCCCACCATTGAGGCCAGAAACTCCGCCGCCTCGAAGCCCATCTTCTCGAAACGCCCGACACCGCGAGCATCGGGATACAGGAACTTCTGAATGCCTTCGGAGAGAAACACCGCGCCGATGGAAAGGCGAATCAGGATGACTGCAGCGGAAGCGTCGGATTTCAATAAGCGTGGAAACATTTCATTCTCCCATTCAGTGTTCTGCCACCGAAACGGATTCCGGCCTATTCCGGGGGCGTGCCGAGGTTCGTGTGGAAGCCGATGCTGCCTGGATGACACTTTCGCGGCGCATGAGGTACAGCGCAACGATAAGCAGGATAACGCCCGCTGAAAGAACCAATGGCATGCCGATCAGCGCGGCCGGCGAGGCCGGGACACCATCTGTAATGCGACGCGCGGTGGCCTCACCCGCCGGATCTCGCAAGACATGGGGAAGATAACCGCCCCAGGTAGCTAGTTTTTCGATGGCCTTGGTCATGTGCGCGGCCATGATGACAAGCGACGCCGGCAGAGCCATCCCGCGCCAGAGAGCGCTCAGGTTCCGCGAGCGAACAAAGGGCATCGCGACCAATCCCATCGCCGTCCAGAGCAGCAGGGGGAACACAAAAAGCATCCAGAGTCCCTTCAGCCATCCGTTGTCGGCGCCAAGCCCAAGTGCCTCGCCGGCCTGCGCGGGTGCCCACAGGAAAGCGCTCTTCACCGTGGGCCAGAATCCCGCGATTTCATATGCCACGAAACCGCTGACCATCATAATAAAAAGCGTGATTGGCCAGTCCGCTACCAGAGGGCGGCAGTCTTGGCGGCTCCAGGGGGCACGGATGTAGAAATACATCCGATCCTGGCCGGTGTCGGCCTGTACACAGTCGAGACACATCAGGCAATCGTCGCCGCGCGCCCGATTGAGGCGCATCGGGCTGAGCAAACTCTTGCACGCTCGCGTTACCTTCGAATCGGGCTTGATGCCCGGCTCCGCGGAGCGCACGGCCAGCATCCCGCCCCGGCCGTAAACCTTGAGCAGCAGCCCGACCGGGCAGAACGTGCCACAGTAGGCGCGATTGCGGAAGAACAGGCCGGTTAGCAGCGCCAGGACCAGCATGACGAGCAGATAGATTGAGGTGTACATCGGAACGCGATGGAGATGCACGGCGGCAATCATCATCTGCGCAACACCATAAAGCAGCAGGATCAGCCATCCGGCTCGCATCCACCGCGTGACCCTTCGTTGCGGAATCCCCAGCCGACCGGCGACGTTCTCGCCCAGGCGACTGACCATCTCCAGCGGACAGATGGCGCACCAGATCCGGCCCAGCAGTACCGCCGCCAGAATCATCGATGGCCACCACAACCCCCAGATGAGCAGGTTAACAATGTTGCTCTTTGCGTAGAGCTTGTCGTTGACGCCTTCGGGCGTATAGCGCCCCCAGCCATAGGCAATCAACGCCAGAAATGCGACCAGCAGGAGCGCCTGCACGACCTCGGGAAACCACCGCCAGTGGACAATGGCCCGAAAGGGACGAATTTTAGAAAGCGCGATGCGGCTCATGAACGAGTGACTCCTTTGTTTCCGGTGATCCGTCTTTTAAGAAAATGCCAGCCCAAGCCGGCCACGATCAGCAGCAGCCCCGTCAACCAGATTTTCCATTCAACCCAGAACGCCAGGAAGAGACAGGCGACGAGGCCGGCGACGGGCTTGAGAAATCCATACCGGCTAAGATCGCTCATTCGCTTTTTGGTCTTGTGGTCTTCTATCATGGTTTGCCTCCTGCATAGTCCCAAAGAATGGTGGTCTACGATTCGGCCGCTTCGATAATCACCTCGTGATGCAATTCCTTGACCTGCTCGGATAACGTTGCCAGCACCTCGCGGCCTTGAGTGGTGATGAAATAAGACTGGCGGGCCTTACTGCCGCCGGCCGGGTCGCTTTCACGGCGCAGCCAGCCGTAGTCCTCCATGCGATGCAGGATGGGATACAGGGTGCCGGGGCTGACGTCATAACCATGCCGGCGTAGCTCGTTCAGCATCCATTGCCCCACAACCGGCCCCTCGGCGGCATGATGCAGGATGTGCGCCTTCCAGAACGCCAAGTAAAACTCGCGCTGAAGCCGTTTCTCATCTTCTGGAAACATTGCGTGTGCAGTACCTCCGGCTCTGATCGGCCTTTGCAGCGAAAGCCTGCCGAAATGCCAAACCCGCAGCAATTACGTTTAGCGTAAACGATAAGCGTAATTAATGTCAAGCAGACGGCTCGTCGGTGAGGTATTGGTGAATTCACTTTTCGTCAGATGAGGAAATGGGAGGGCTGCCGGCGGCTTAGCGGTAAATACCCGGGCCGGAATCCAGACCTGGAAGCCTCCGGTGATGAGACACGTTTGTGCGCTCGGTAAGCCTCAATGTTTACCGCGAAGGCGGAAAGGCGCAAAGCAAGGCAATAGTCGAACAAACACGAAGCCCGCCTGGATCGCGCCGGACGGGCTCATTTCTTGCCGGCTCCCCGGGTAGGACTCGAACCTACAACCCTGCGGTTAACAGCCGCATGCTCTACCATTGAGCTACCGAGGAATGGTAAGCATGAAATATACACTTGACGAGATTGTTTCTCCAAATTCGATCGAACCCGGAAATGGGCGATCTGCGCTGCGCCTAAGGAGAACGACCCGAGATCGGACAGGCAGGAGGACGTCTTTCTATCCATGGGGCACGACATCAAGTCGGCCTGTTGCGTGAAAATCAACCAAAACAAATAAAACCTGTCAGAGATCGGACCGATAGTCCGCGCCAAACCCTATTTTTGCCGCAAATCCTCCGCGGTGCGCCATCTCGAGTCGCAATCGATACGGAGGATAACTTGTGCAACGATCCAACGGGACCGAAGACCGACGCGACGTACGGTCCCTTTCGTAGAAAAAACCTGACACCGCATGAGCACGCTAGCCACCATCGACTGGATCATCATCGCCGCGTATTTCGGGGTTATTCTTGGACTGGCCTGGTGGGTGATCAGGCAAAAGACCGACACGACGACCGACTATTTTCTGGCGGGCCGCCACCTGAGCTGGCTCATCGTCGGTACCTCCATATTTGCCTCGAACATCGGCTCCGAACACCTCGTAGGCCTGGCCGGCTCCGGAGCAACGGACGGCGTGGCGATGGCCCACTACGAATTGCATGCATGGTGCCTTCTGGTGCTTGGATGGGTCATGGTCCCATTCTACATGCGGTCAAAGGTCTTCACGATGCCCGAATTCCTGGAGCGGCGTTTCTCTCCGCTCGCGCGGACCATCCTGTCGCTCATCTCGCTTGTAGCCTACGTGCTCACCAAAATCGCGGTCGG
>CAZIIP010000356.1:0-3751 GCA_964539455.1 uncultured Rhodothermales bacterium | reverse complement strand
ATCGGCATTTCGATGATCGATGAGGCCGAACGGTCGGGGAAGCTTTCGCCCGGCGGCACCATTATCGAATGTACCAGTGGCAATACGGGGGCCGGATTGGCCCTTGTGGCCATCGCCCGCGGCTACCGCTGCGTATTTACGACTACGGACAAACAGAGCCGGGAGAAGATCAACGTTCTCCATGCACTGGGTGCCGAAGTGATCGTATGTCCCACCAATGTCGCCCCGGACAATCCGGCGTCGTACTACTCCGTCGCCGAACGGCTGGCCGAAGAAACACCCAATTCCTTTTTTCCCAACCAGTACGATAATCCGGCAAATACGGAGGCCCACTACCACTCAACCGGACCCGAACTGTGGCAGCAAACGGAGGGCAGGATCACTCATTTTTTCGCCGGCGCCGGAACCGGCGGTACGATTTCGGGAGCGGCCGGCTATCTAAAGGAGCACAATAGCGATATCCGGATCATCGGAGTCGATCCAATGGGTTCCGTATACCATTCCTATTTCCACACCGGCGAATTCGATGAGACCCAGATTTATCCTTACTTCACCGAGGGTGTCGGAGAGGATCTCCTGGCAGGTAACTTGGATTTTTCGCTGATCGACGATTTCGTACAGGTCTCCGATGCAGAATCACTGGGCATGGCACGGCGCCTTTCCCGGGAGGAGGGACTCTTCGTCGGGGGCTCGTGCGGACTCGCCATGGCCGGCATGCTGAAGTGGCTCGATGAACACAATGACGCACTCGGCCGGGACCCTCTCGCCGTCGTACTGCTTCCCGATTCGGGATTCCGCTACCTGTCGAAGCTGTATGACGACAATTGGATGCGAGACCATGGGTTTCTGGAACGAACCGGCGCGCTGACGGCCAATGCGGTGCTTTTTAAACGCACGGAAAGGCGGCCGGTCGTGGCAGTGGCCGAAGGTGACACGCTCGGAAAAGCAATTGAACAGATGACGTCGAACGGCATTTCCCAGGTGCCTGTATTCGAGGGACCATCCGTTATCGGCAGTCTGACGGAAAGTGGTATTTTAACCATCATGATGAAGGATCCGGAGGCACGAACACGGTTGGTTTCGGACGTCATGGGACCGCCTTTTCCGCGTGTTGCCGGAGACAGTAGCATAAAGGAATTGTGGAAGTGTCTGGAAGACGGATTCGACGCCATCCTGGTCCAACGCAAGCGCGACGGTGACTACGACATCATCACCCGAACGGACCTGATAGGAGCCCTTGCATCCGCATAAATAATCATTCAGCCGATAAGCTATGGCAGACCTGAAAGATCACGGACAGAAAACCGGTGACGCACAACTCAACATCGAAGTCTCGGGAGAGGTCGCCGAGGGGACCTATTCCAACCTTGTGATGATCACCCACTCGGCCGAAGAGTTCATATTCGACTTCATACGCGTCATGCCAGGAGTACCCAAGGCGCGCGTCAAAAGCCGAATCATCGTTTCCCCTTCGCATGCAAAACGTTTGCTCAACGCCCTCAAGGACAACGTCGACAAGTACGAACACGCCTTCGGGCCAATCGGTGAGCGCCAGAGCGACAGCCCGGTCATTCAATTTCAGATACCCGGAGGTGAGGCCTGAGTGCTATTTCCGGACGGTGAATAGCATGACGACGCCGCCGAGAAAAAACAGCACATGCCCCGCCCAGGCCGCCAACACCGGGTGTAGTGTCCCCGTGTAGCCGAACGGTTCCGCCAGCTTGATCGTCGCCAGATATACAAATGCGATGAACAGGGCTGCTGCAACCTGAACGGCTTTTCCTCGCCTTAGGCGAACGGAGGCAAACGGTACTGCGATCAAAACGAGAATGAGATTGGCGAAAGGATAGGAAAATTTACTCTGGAACTGCACCCGCGCGCTTTCGATGTCGGAGACACCTGCACGGCGCAGGGAAAGAATGTAGTCGCGTGCTTCGGGGATGGACAGCGCCTCGACGTCCTGTTCTGTTCTCATCAGATCGCGCGGAAAAACGTTCAAGGTCGTGTCCATCGTGATGAAGGACTGCCGCACCATCCTGTCTTCAAGAAAGTCGTGTACGACGCCCCTCTGCATCTGCCATGAGGCCGTCGAGTCCATCCACCGCATATCCATCGCATCGATACGCCGCGCGAGTCTGTTATCATCGTCGTACTGTTGCAAGGACACCGTGTGCGCTACGCGCTCGTCCTTGTCATAAAAACGAACGAGTAATACCGACCCTTGCGCGTTCTGCCTGTGTATGTTGTTGGAATCCAATCTTTGGGTCGATTCCTTGAAGTACGCCTCCTCGAACTGTAATCGAACCGCGTTCGTCCGGGGCACCAGATAGCCGTTGAAGAAGAACATAGACACCGTACTCAACAATCCTATCAACAGGTACGGAACGAACAACCGATAGAGTGAAACGCCACTGGTCATCAATGCCGTGAGTTGCATCTCCTCAGCGAGTTTGGATGTCAGGAATACGGCAGCCAGAAAAAGCGCCAGAGGTGAAATCAACTTGATAATTTCGGGAACGTAATTGGGGTAATACCCGAAGAACACCTGCCGGTTGGTAGCCCCTCTTGCGATAAAATCATCCACGTACTCCACATAGTGAAACGTGACAAAACAGAGTACGAGTACGCCGATGAGCGCCAAATACCCGAGAAACAGCCGCCGGATGATATGTCTGTCGAACGTCTGCAAGTCTTGTTCCACTATCGTTGGTTTGTTTTACTTTGAACGATCTTTTCCGGCGTCACGCTCCGTCGTTTGCCCGGTCTTTCGTACGTTTGACAGCTTGCGGCGAAACGACTAACTCCGCTCCCTAAACGCTAAAATCCGTATGAAAATCCACGAATACCAGGCCAAAGACATTTTGTCGGCTTACGGCGTTCCCGTACCGGACGGCAAGCCGGCCCTCTCGGTCGAAGAAGCGGTCGCTGCAGCGGAAGAACTGGCGTCGTCCGGCTCTTCCGTTTTTGTGGTCAAAGCGCAAATCCACGCCGGCGGACGGGGAAAAGGCGGCGGCGTTAAACTGGCCCGGTCGATTGCCGAGGTCCGCATGCACGCTTCATCGATGCTTGGTATGCGTTTGAAGACCCACCAGACCGGGCCGGAGGGCCAGGTAGTGAAACGGTTGCTTATTGCGGACGGGGTTGACATCGAACATGAGTACTATCTAGGTATAACGCTCGACCGATCCGTCAACAAGAATGTGATCATGGCATCGACGGAAGGCGGTGTCGAAATAGAAAAAGTGGCTTCGGCGTCACCGGAAAAAATATTCAAGATCTGGATCGATCCGGCCGTTGGACTGCAGTCGTATCAGACGCGCCAGATCGGCTTTGCACTGGGCTTCAAGGGCCGCCCGCTCAAGGCGGCGGGAAAGTTCATTTCCGCTCTGTACCAGGCATACTCCGAGACCGACGCCTCCCTGGCCGAGATCAATCCGCTGGTGCTCACCGGTCAGGGAGAGGTCCTCGCCCTCGATGCAAAAATCAATTTCGACGACAACGCGCTATACAGGCAAAAAGAAATCGCCGAAATGCGTGACCTCGATGAAGAGGCCGAATTGGAGGTTGAAGCGGACTCATATGGATTGAACTACATCAAACTCGACGGAAATGTCGGCTGTATGGTGAACGGGGCCGGACTGGCCATGGCCACGATGGACATCATCAAACTCGCCGGCGGTGAACCCGCCAACTTTCTGGACGTGGGGGGCACGGCGAGTGTTGAAACCGTCGAAGCCGGTTTTCGCATCAT
>CAZIIP010000355.1:0-3754 GCA_964539455.1 uncultured Rhodothermales bacterium | reverse complement strand
ATCGAACAAATCGAAGTCGTATCGGGACCCGCCTCCGCACTGTACGGACCGAACAGCGCAAACGGGGTTGTGCACGTGATTACCAAGTCTCCATTCGACACCAGGGGAAGTCGCATCAGCGCAAGCGTCGGACTGAAAAACGTCTTTGCCGGAGGCATTTCCCACTCACGGGTCTTCGGCGACCGGCTCGCCTTCAGAATCTCCGCCCAGTATGCAGAAGGTGATGACTTCGAATACCGCGATCCGGTTGAAGTCGATGCGCGGCAAACGGCACTGCAGGCGGGCGCCGATCCCGATACGCTGCTGATCGGCGCACGCGACTTCCAGGTGCAGAACCTCGCCGTGTCTGCAAGGATGGATTACAGATTCTCGCCGAACGGATCTCTCATTCTGAACAGCGGCCTCACCCAGGGAAGCAATATCGAGTTATCCCCGACGGGCGCCGTCCAGATTATGGATGCGCGTCTGGGCTATTTGCAGGCAAGACTGTACCTCGACGAGCTTTTCGCCCAGGTCTTCTTCAACAAACTGGATGCGGGCGATAGCTACATCTTACGGTCGGGAGCGCCGTTTAAGGAATTCTCCGGACAGTGGGTCGCTCAGATCCAGCACGGATTCGGGTTTGGAGAACGTTTACGGTTTACCTACGGTGTCGATGCGATTATCACCCGGCCAAACAGCGAGGGCACCGTAAGCGGTCGTTTCGAAGAACGGGACGACATCAATGAATTCGGTGCCTATGCACAAACCGAGTGGGATCTCTCACCCTTTTTCAAGCTTGTGGCGGCCGGTCGACTGGATCATCATAATTGGATCGACAAGCCCACCTTTTCACCGCGGCTTGCCGCCTTGATTACTCCGGCAGTCGACCAGGCGTTTCGGCTGACCTTCAATCGTGCCTATCAGACGCCGGCAGCGGACCAGCTTTTTGCCGACGTACCGGCACAACGAGACCTGTTTCAGGGTTACCGGTTGGAACCGCTGATCGGTTTCGCGCCAACGACAGACCTCTGGGCCCAGGGAAGCGCGGACGGGGGATTTCATTTCAACCGGACACCCGATGGAAGGGTGCAATTCCTGTCTCCCTATGCGCGCTTGCTTCCAGGGGATCTGACGGCAAGCGATCCACTACCTTTCGGAGATGCCGCATTCACGAACGTCATGTGGGAGGTGACACGCGACCTGGCGGCATTTGGCCTGCCGCAACAGCTCGTGGAACAGGGCCGGATCCGGTCGTCTCAAGTGCTTCCATTTACGCTGGCATTGAACAACGTCCTGCCACAGCAACTCGAAAATGTGGGGCAGGTGCTACAGATACTGGATCTCGAAAGCCAAGCCTTCAAACCCATCAGCGAGGTGTCCTCCTTCGAGCCGCTGGAGATTACGCGTTTCCAAACGCTTGAGGCGGGTTACCAGGGAATCCTCGCCGACAAGCTTCTGCTGGGCATCGACGTGTACACTACGCGTGTACGCAATCTGATTGGCCCGTTCCAGGTTGTGACGCCGAATATTTTTCTCGATTCGGACGCACTGACGGCCTACCTGGAGAAGGAACTGACGCGGGCATTGGCGGCACCCCGTAACGCCTCCGCTCTACGCGTGCTGCAGGCACTGGATACGATGCCCGAAACCGGCAATGCGAACGGATCTCCAGTGGACGAAATCGTCAATCTCGTCGGCAGAGAATTGGCGGGACAGCTGCCGTTCGGCACCGTCTCTCCCGAAGAAGCCTTTGAACCGGGAGATGTGATCCTTGGCAGACGCAACTTCGGCGATATCAGTCTGGGTGGCCTCGACACACGATTCGCCTACTTTTTCGACGACCACTGGACAATGAGTGGCAGCTATTCCTACATCAACAAGAACTATTTCGAGGATGTGGACGATGTCGATGATGTGGCGCTCAACGCTCCCAGGCACAAGTTTTCAGCATCGATTCGATTTGAAAAGGCCGGCTTCGACGGCGAGCTACGGTTTCGACACGTGGGCTCGTTCCCCGTTCGATCCGACGTCTACATCGGAGAGGTAAACGCCTTTTCGCTACTCGACGCCAGTCTCAACTACTCACTGCCGTTCTCGGCGGGTACGCGCGTCACGCTGACGGTCAAGAACGTCCTCAACAACGAGCACCGTGAGTTCGTCGCCGCACCCGAACTCGGCCGGCTGGGGCTGTTACGGATTACGCAAGCCTTTTAGACGCACCATGGCGCACGCATTTCGGTGCCTCACATGTCGGTGGCTGAACGTTGTAAATCTTGAACAACACCTCAACCAATCGGTGACGTGCATCCGGGTCGTTTCGCTAAAAACGCAAAATTTTTCCTTATCCACCTGGAAGCGACGTTCGACACCGGCGCGAAGAAGTTACGTTCCTTTCTCGCTTCGTTTGGTTCCTCTCTCACGCCTTCCTAATGCAACCCATGATGCATATGTGCAGCCGGTGCCTCGAAAGCGACACTCGGTGCAGCATGGCGGGTCGGCACGCGCGTTCTATTGTAGATTCATATACTGCACCTGATAGGTGTAGCGACCACAAAACACCATTCGGTACCACATGGAGCTGAATGGTCGAGAACCTCCCCAGTCCCAAGTAGACAACAGGCCATCCCAATGAAGCAGAAATCCCGCACCAGCCGCCATCCACTCTCCCGCCGTCAATTCTTGCAGCGATCCGCCGGGGCCGCCGGTCTCGTGATCCCGCTCGCGGCGCTGGGCAGCTCTTGCGGCGGTACGAATGAACCGTTTGGTGGTGTCGATGTCGGCACCATCTCGTACAGCTTTCGCTCGATGCCGGGAGATGCCGAGACGATCCTGGGCTACGTCACCGAGTGCGGTCTGACTTCCGTTGAACTGATGGGCAATCACGCGGAAGACTACGTAGGCGGCGCCCCGGAGCGTCCCGCCATCAGCCGCGGCAGAATGCGTGACATGAGCGAGGAAGAGCGGGCCGAGGCGATGGAAGCATATAATGCCTACCAGGAGGAAATGAATGCGTGGAGACTTTCCTTGCCGATGGTGAAATTTGAAGAGATCGGCGAGATGTACGCGGCAGCCGGTGTCAATATCGATATCCTTAAACTCGGAAATCCCGATTGGCCCGATGAGCTGATCGACTACGCGTTTACGGCGGCCAAGGCAGTAGGTGCACGCGGGATCAGTTTCGAGATCTCCAACGAAGGTGCCGAGCAGATCGCACCGTTTGCTGAAAAACACGATGCCATCGTCGGGCTCCACCACCACACCCAGGTGGCCGATGAAGGATTCAGTTGGGATATCCCGCTTTCCTTCTCCCCGAACAACATGATCAACTTCGACGTGGGTCACTACTACGCCGGCACGGGGAAATCACCGGTCGCGTTTATAGAGCAATACCACGACCGGATTTCGCACCTGCATCTGAAAGACCGGAATGCCGGCAATGACGGCGCCAATCTTCCCTGGGGAGAGGGCGAGACCCCGCTTGTCGAGATTCTGCAACTGCTCAAGCGTGAGGGGTATCCCATTCCGGCCATGATCGAACTCGAATATGAGGTGCCATGCCGCCTGATATTGCCTCGCTTCCTTCCTAATAGCAACTTCAACGGGCCGAACGGCTGCAATCGTCAGGTATGGGGCCTTTCTTCTTCCCCCTTGCCTTTCAACTATGTCACAACTCTGTGCGGTTTAGCCAGTTATGCGGCTGCGGATAGTGCATAGGAAACGGTTTCCAGAATATTGCGAACTCGTGCCGTGAACCTCGAGTTGGGTGTAATTC
>CAZIIP010000354.1:0-3771 GCA_964539455.1 uncultured Rhodothermales bacterium | reverse complement strand
ATCGAAGACTTCGCCCGCAGAGACCTCGGATGCGACGCCGTATTCGACATGCTCTTCCGCATTCAGAGCGTGACCGGCGGGCACCGGGTGGAGATACGGGATTCCAGGCAACGGATCATCTTCAAGTCCCGCGAAAGCTTCCCGAATCGGGGCCTTGCGTCGGCGGCTGCCGCGAAGATCTATCCCTTTGTTCGCCGAGAGAGTACCTACGAGGTGGACACCTCGGGAGGCGCCGGCGACGTCTTTTTCACGATGCAGGCCGGCGGTGCAAGTCTTGAACACGACGACAGACTGGACACGGAGGCGGACGCGGTCCAGCAAATAAGGCGCATCATCGATCGGTACGACGAACTCCTGACGGAGCACGCGGTCTGCAATGAAGAGGGTTTCCACCTGTTTGAGCACATCCTCCTGCGTCCATTCAGCGATCAGGACGCGCTGATGAATGTTTGTCTGGATCCCGATTGCACCTACTGCGGTGAGGAAGATCCGTATTCGTTCCGCATCACCGTAGTCCTTCCATACTGGCCGGAGCGGTTTCGCAACCTGCACTTCCGGCGCCATTTTGAACGCACATTACGAGAGGAAACGCCGGCCCACATCCATGCCCGCATCTGCTGGATCGCCAACGACCAGATGGAGGAACTGGATGAGCGGTACCGGGCCTGGTTGACGGCCAAGGCGACGAAACGTCCCGATCCACTCGAGCTCAGAAACGCGACACAGGCACTCATCGAACACCTCCAGTCGCTGAAGAGCATCTATCCTGCTGCCGTCTTGCACGACTGCAGAGAGGGCGACGACGAACAGCCCGTGCAACTGGGCACCACAAATCTCGGCATCTTTTAATACCTGTCGGCCATGATCACACAGACATCCTATCCGGTATTCAAGAATGGACAGGTCCTCACATCGGGTCAGCTCAATGATGTGGTGGAGTACCTGGAGCAACAGGACCGGCTGTCGCGGAACAAACTCATCGGCATCGGGATCGTCTGTGGGCTGGACGTCTCCTACGACAAAGCCAACAACCGTATACGAATCGGTGGAGGTTGTGCCGTCACATCCGAGGGCTATCTGATCGCCCTCCAGGAGTCGTTCCAGGACCGATTCAGGGAATACACCTTGCCGGTTCCATCGGTCGAAGAAGCACCGGAGGGTGCCGTCGACGAGGAGCGGTATCCTTTCTTTATCGACGAGAATGAGGCTCAGATCGACCTCTGGGAGCTGTTCGACACGGATTACACGCCGTCGCCGTCCGAACCCGCGCTTACCACGATCAGCGAATCGTTTTTGTCAGACAAGGTGGTGCTCCTGTATCTGGAGTGCAATCTCGAGTCGCTGCGGAACTGTGATATCAGCGATTGCTCCGACAAGGGAGCGGAACTGAATTTTGCCGTTCGGAAGCTGCTGTTGAAACGTGATGATGCGCAGAAGATACTGGATCGAGAGGCCGATCTGGCCGTCCCGCCGGTGGATCGGCACAATCATCCGCGCAATGACCTGAAAGAGCTGACGATCTCCAAGATCAATCCGTCCGCAAACGGCATCAACAGCTATGCGGAGTTGCTCTTCCGCGTATTTGAACTGGTGGCGGAACACGGACCCGTGATCACGGAACAGCTGAAGCTAAGCTCCGAGGCATTTTTCTACCTCCTCTCCGACCTGTATCCGGAGGAAGATTTTCCGAGCGGACCCTTCGGCAACCAGGGGTATTTCGCCAATGTGTTTGCCGAGTTCGGGAAGAATATCTACCTGTGCCTCTACCTGTACGGGTACATGCACGACCTTGTCGCCGCGTATAACGAGTTCTTGCGAAAGGCGCTCGAGATCGACGCGGAATGCTGCCCGAATCCGGAGCGGTTCCCCCGGCATGTCCTGTTGGGGATTCCGGATGCGGAGCCGACCGCTTTCGGCACCGATCTGGGTTCGCCGGCCGCTATCGGAGGGTTCGATCCGCCGGCCGCCGACACGGGTTGGGCGCCCGATCGAAAACCGGAGCGATTCCGTCACCATTTCATTCCCTCCGAATTGTACGATCGGGCGGGGAGGCGCATCGAGGAGGTGCGTTCGTTGCACTACCGGATGTACCTGCTTGCGTACCGCTACCGGACGACGGGCCTTCTGGAAATGGAGATCGAGATCACGCCGAGCAAAGACGGAGATGTAGCGCTGTCCGACAAGGCCCTCCCCTTTTACTATGCCTTCAATTCGGGAGATGATCTGCATTTGAACTGGTCGTTTGAAAAGACCACGAGGAACCGGCTGCACCAGGTGTATTCGCACCAGTTGTTGCCGGCCTCGGATCATCCGCTATTGCAGCGCCTCGACGATCACAATTTCTATCGCATTGAAGGCGCCATCGGCAAACCGCTGGGTCGGGTGATGTCCAACCTCATTACCCAAAAACGGGAGTTGGGGCTCTCGTTTGGAATAGAACCCGTGTACGTCGGGGTCTCGTTCGCGGACGATCTCGAGAGCCTTGTGACGGATAAAAAGGCCCGCGGCAGCGCCATGCAGGCCGTGCTGAAACTGATTTTCTGCCGTATGCGGGACCTGGACGTCATCTTCCTTGTCCTGATGGCGGCCATGTTCTACTACCTGTTCATGGTCCTGCGTCTTCTCAAGGAGATCAGTCCCAGATTATTGGTCGGCATGGCAGCGACAGAGGCTGAACCCGCATCCCCGGAGGAGGAATCGGGAGATACCGTCACCCATTTCGCTGAATTAAGCGGCCATATGCTCGAGGATGTCGGCTTGCACAGGGTGATGCCTTTCGGGGAGCTGCGCATGCCGAAGGAGTACCGCTTCTTTCGTAAAGAGTCGGAGACGATTCTGGGAGAGATTCGTCCGAAGAAGTATGTGAAAGGGACCATCATCTCGCAGTTGACGAGGGATGAGACGCCGGATCGGTCGGTCGGCAAACTGTACGAGAACATCAAGAACGCGGAGACGAGCGAAGTGCTCTTTGACAGGACGAAGGCGTTTGCGCAGACGCTGGATCCGTCGGTCGATGCCGACGTCGCGGCCCGCAAGGTGTACCCGGCGGTGTCGCTCATCGACAAAACGGAAGAGTTGATCGACGTCGTCAGTGCACCTTCGCTGGCGGAGTTCGATTTTCAGGATTTCGACAGGAAATACGACGGATTTGCGCGGGCCTATACTTCGTATGTCGAGACGGCCGATCTGACGGCGAAACCACAGCAGGAAGCCGGCGAACTGGTGCAGGCGAACCGGACACTCGCGAACAATTACGGTGCCGTTGCCGCAACCGGACCGCAAACCCTGGTCGGTAACCTTGCCGGTGAATTGGTGGAGCGTATCCGGAAGCTGTTCGCGGAGCTGTTGCTCGGTGCGTATGCCCAACGACATCCCGGTATGACGCACAAGGCGGGTGTCCCGGAGGGTGGAACATTCATTTTGCTATACACCCATCACGCGTTCATCCGCGATGTGCTGAGCAACCGTCGTGAGACGCTCGGTGATGCGTTTAGGAAAACGCATCAGCGTATAGCAGACATGCCGGGCGGCATCGAAATGCTCGATCCCAAACAGGCGTTGGCCAATCCTCCGGCAAGCGATGATCCGCTCGACGAATTTGTGGTACTCGGAGATTTCTGTGTGCCGTACATGTGCTGCGACACCGACTGCAGTGACATCGACGTGAAGCTCACGATTCCCGACGATCGCGAGCCCGAACCGGAGCCCGAGCCTGAACCCGAGCCCGAACCCGAGCCCGAACCCGAGCCCGAGCCGGAGCCCGAGCCCGAA
>CAZIIP010000353.1:2024-3778 GCA_964539455.1 uncultured Rhodothermales bacterium | reverse complement strand
GCGAAGCGCTCGCCCGTCACGCGCAAGGCTATCCGGCACACCGCCCGGCGCCCTCGGTGCTGGAGAACGCGGGCCGGTATCATTGGCGTGCGGACGGGGAGCGGCATATGTGGGATCCGGAGACGATTGCGGATCTGCAGGTCGCCTCCCGGACCAACGACGGTACCGCCTATCAACGCTTTGCGAGACATGTCAATGAGGTGGTAACACCGCGATGTGCATTGCGTGGGCTGGTGCGGTTCAAGACGGGCGTCAATCCTCCGGTGCCGATCGATGAGGTGGAACCCGCCTCGGAAATCGTGAAGCGCTTCTGTACAGGCGCCATGAGCTTTGGCTCGCTTTCGGCCGAAGCGCACGAGACGCTCGCCGTTGCGATGAACCGGATCGGCGCCAAGTCGAATAGCGGCGAAGGTGGAGAGGATGAGGATCGGTATTACCCGATGCCGAACGGCGACTTGAAACGGTCGGCGATCAAACAGGTAGCGTCCGGTCGATTTGGCGTTTCCGGATGGTATCTCAGCAACGCGGACGAACTCCAGATCAAGGTGGCGCAGGGTGCGAAGCCGGGAGAGGGAGGGGAATTGCCCGGACACAAGGTCGACGAGACCATCGCACGCATTCGCTTCTCGACTCCCGGGGTGGGACTGATCAGCCCTCCGCCGCATCACGATATCTATTCGATTGAAGATCTGAAGCAACTCATTCATGATCTTAAGAATGCAAATCCGGAAGCACGGATCAGCGTCAAGCTTGTCTCCGAAGTAGGCGTCGGTACCATTGCCGCCGGTGTAGCGAAAGCGCATGCCGACCACATCCTCATATCCGGAGCGGAAGGGGGCACAGGAGCGTCTCCGCTCACGAGCATCAAGCATGCGGGACTTCCGTGGGAGCTTGGGCTTTCGGAAACGCACCAGACCCTGGTCATGAACGACCTGAGAAGCCGCGTGGTGCTGCAGACCGACGGTCAGATGAAAACCGGCCGGGATGTCGCCATTGCGGCCCTGCTCGGCGCCGACGAGTTTGGAATGGGCACGGCACCGTTGATCACGTTGGGGTGCGTCATGATGCGGAAGTGCCATTTGAACACCTGTCCGGTGGGAGTGGCCACCCAGGATCCGGAGTTGCGCGAGAAGTTCAAAGGTGCCCCGGAGCATGTCATTAACTACCTCTTCATGGTAGCGGGAGAGTTGCGGGAAATCATGGCCTCGTTGGGGTTCCGGCATGTGGAAGACATGGTGGGGCGGGTCGATTGCCTCGAAGCCGATCACGATGTCGCCGTCGGAAAGTCGAAATACCTTGATCTGTCCCTCATGCTGACTCCGTCTTACAGCATGCGCGACGACGGCCGGCCCTGTGAGAAGGTGGAGCAGGACCATGGTCTGGAGGGCGCACTCGACAATTGGCTGATCGCTGAGGCGGAACATGCCATACGGTTCGGGCACAAGGTAAAAATCACCTCACCGGTGCTGAATACACAGCGCGTGGTCGGGGCGATGTTATCTCACGAAGTGGTCAAACGCCACGGTGCAAAGGGGTTGCCGGATGACACGATCCGGATTTGCCTGCAAGGATCCGCCGGACAAAGCTTCGGCGCCTTCCTCGCACCGGGAATCTCCCTGACTGTCCGTGGCGACGTCAACGACTACATGGCGAAGGGGATGACCGGCGTGGGGCACTGGGCCTACAACGTGGGGCGCGCCAGCACCTGGCATGACTGGGACGGGACCGGTGCGGTCCGACTGGACTACATCTTC
>CAZIIP010000353.1:0-2014 GCA_964539455.1 uncultured Rhodothermales bacterium | reverse complement strand
GCACCCGGCATCACGCTCGAATTGAAAGGCGACTCCAACGACTACGTCGGAAAAGGTCTCTCCGGCGGAAAAATCATCATCTATCCGCACGAAAAGGCCTCGTTCGACGCAAAGGAAAATGTGATCGTCGGGAACGTCGTGCTGTACGGTGCCATCAGCGGACAGGCGTTTTTCAGAGGGTATGCGGCCGAAAGATTCTGCGTGAGAAATTCGGGTGCACATGCCGTCATCGAGGGCGCGGGCGACCATGCCTGCGAATACATGACCGGGGGGCGCGTCGTCATCCTGGGCCCGACCGGCAGAAACTTTGCCGCCGGCATGTCGGGTGGCATCGCCTACGTCCTGACCGACAAGGATTACTTTAGCAATCACTGTTGCAACCATGACATGGTGGATCTGGAAGAGTTGCGTGATGGGCGTGAGATCGCCTTCGTCCGCAAGCTGATCGAAGATCATCATACCTACACCGGGTCGACGGTCGCCCGCGACATACTGGCCGACTGGACCCGGTCAGTGGGGCAATTCATCCGGGTAATCCCGAGAGACTACAAGCGGGTGCTTGCGGCCGGACGTAACGGTTCCGGGCTCGTAAAGGAAACCATCGCAGCATAGTGGCCGCGCGCCGGGAGTGAGGGTGGAAACGGAACCTGAACCTGAACCTGAACAAGGAACATAGGGATGGGACATCATACGGGTTTTAAGGAAGTTCCGCGGAAGACGGTACCCTATCGTAATGTCAACGAGCGGCTTGCCGATTTTCGTGAGATCTACACGCTGTCGGATACGGCCCACCTGGCGTCGCAGGGTGCCCGTTGCATGGATTGCGGGGTGCCGTTCTGCCAGTCGTCACACGGCTGTCCCATTGACAACCTGATCCCGGAGTGGAACGATCTCGTCTACCGCAACAACTGGCGGCAGGCGCTCGATCGCTTGACCAAAACGAACAATTTCCCCGAGTTCACCGGCCGCGTCTGTCCGGCGCCATGCGAAACGGCCTGTGTACTGGGCATTACAGATCCTGCCGTAACCATCAAAAATATCGAGAATGCGATCATCGATCGCGCATTCGACGAGGGTTGGATCGTGCCGTCACCGCCCCGGCACCGGACCGGAAAGAAAGTGGCGATCGTCGGGTCAGGTCCTGCCGGTCTGGCCGCCGCCGACCAGCTCAACAAGGCGGGCCACACGGTAACCGTCTATGAGCGTGCCGATCGCATCGGCGGACTGCTCGTGTACGGCATTCCGAACATGAAGCTGGACAAATACGTGGTGCAGCGGCGCATCGATCTGCTCCGTTTTGAAGGGATCCGATTTGTGCGCAACACGAACGTCGGGGCGGAACCGGGCGGTTCGGTCGATGTTGCCGGCAATCCGCTTTCGTTCGGCGCTTCGACGGATGCCGGATTGACCCGTCAGATTTCCATCGAGGAGCTTTTGAAATCGAACGATGCCGTATTGCTGGCGACGGGCGCGACAAAACCAAGAGATCTGAACATTCCCGGTCGGGGTCTGCGGGGAATCCATTTTGCGATGGAGTTTCTTACCCAAAACACACAGAGCCTTTTCGGGTCGCGTCTGCGCGATACCGACTTTTTTAATGCCGCAGACAAGGACGTCGTCGTGATCGGGGGCGGTGATACGGGCACTGATTGCATTGGTACGGCGATCCGGCACGGCTGCAAGTCACTGGTCAACCTCGAGTTATTGCCGGAGCCTCCTGTGGAGCGATCACCTGAAGATCCCTGGCCGACCTGGCCCCGGATACTGCGTGTCGATTACGGTCACGAAGAGGCTATATCGGCGTTCGGCGAGGATCCGCGCACGTACAGCGTGCTCACGAAGGAGTTTTTGGACAATGGAAACGGCCGGGTAGGAGGGATCCGTACCGTGCGGCTCGACTGGGACCGGGGCAACAACGGCAGGTGGCAGATGACCGAACGGCCGGATTCGGAGCAAGTGATACCGGCGGATCTCGTATTGCTGGCGATGGGCTTCACGGGTCCGGAGACGTATG
>CAZIIP010000352.1:0-3800 GCA_964539455.1 uncultured Rhodothermales bacterium | reverse complement strand
CGACCGGGAAAACGTGCTGGAACTGGATATCACGGCCTCCCTGATGGGCCAAGCCAACCGAGAGAAGGTCCGCATTCATACAACCGGCCAGGAGAGTGGCTGGAGCGAGGGACAAACCCTTGGTGGACTGCCCTGGCGGCTGCGGCGCAGCAATTGACCAGGGCCAAGACATTCTCGGCGCTCCGCAACCGGGAATCGCTTGACAGGTTGACCCGATTCGAGATCCGGCCAACAGTTCGTTCGGCGATACTCGTCGCCCTCCTCGTTAGCGGTCGGGCAACTATTTCCACGAACGGATTTTTGGCTGACTTTCCCGGTAACGCGTTTGGCTATCGCCGGCTGAGAAAAATCTTGGTACCCAGCCGCGTTGACGTCATGATGTCCGTCAGACCATCCTTGTTCAGATCCACATCCGTGAAGTCGTTCCCGACGCCGGAATGGTTGTTGACCAGTTCAGGGATGTACCGGACCTCTCCGTTCTCTCGGACAAGCCGGAACCAGTAGATCACCGGATCGCCAAATGCATCCGGATCCGTTGGATTCTCGCCGAAATGCCCCTTCCATCGTTTTCCGGTCACGATATCTTTTAAACCATCTCCGTCGATGTCCGCGAGCATCATGGCGTGAAGCTCAGAGAAGCTGACGCCGTTGTTCGGATTGGCGTAGTCGTCCATGATCATGTGGCGCTCGAAGGAGATGTTACCCTCTTCATCGCGCTGTTGTTCGAACCACGCAAGGCCGAAGCCGTGTGCATCGAGACAGGAAATGACGTCATTCAGGCCGTCTCCATCCACATCGTATGCAGCCATCGGACCGCCCGGACCGCCTGAATACGTGCCCCATCTGGCGAAAACCTCCGGATGGTATTCCCATGGTTCGTCCGTGTCTCCCGCAGGTTGCTCCCACCAACCGTAGGGCGCAACCATATCCGTACGGCCGTCTCCGCTGACATCGCCGGTGCCCATTCCATGGGCGTACATGGCTCCCCATGGCCCCTTTTCCGTCACTGCATGGAAAGTCCACGGCTGGGTCGGGTCCGGTCCTGGTTCGGCATATCCAAGGAAGCCACCGTCCCCATAGATGTACTCCAGTTCGCCGTCGCCGTCGATATCCTCGGCATAGGCAATCTCGGTATCAACCGACCCGATCACCATATGCTTGTCCCACCGTCGGGTCTCTTTGCCGGGATTCACATAGAGAAACCCGGGTCTGCCGGGATCACCGATGTGAATAATGTCGGGGTAGCCGTCGCGCGTGAAGTCACCGGCCGAGGCATGCAGTGGATCAGGATAGGTATTGGGCGGATACTCGCGAGGCGTAAAGATTTCCTGCCGTGTCACAAAGTCCGGACCGAGGAAGATGTTGGGGCCCGCGTTGACATCCATGTACCCGTCCAGATTGAAGTCGGCCGCGGTAACGCTCTCCGCGGTGAACATCGCATCGAGCAGCTGTTTCTCGAATCTGGGGGCGGTGACCTCTTCCGGCAGAGCGGGCTTGTGGTCGAACGGCTTCACGCCCACGTCCCGAAAGCGGACTTCCGTTCCAGGTGCCCCCGAGACGTACAGACCGACCCGTCCGTAGCCGGATACTTCAGAACCCGTTGTGCTGATGTCGCCCGTGCCGGCGCCGTTTAATACGCCGCGCAGCGTGCTGCCGATCATGTAGATCTCCACGTGGTTCCACTCCCCGTCGAGATGAAGCGGCTCGATGAGCTGCTCACCTCCCAGCTCCGCGGTATAGAAGTTGCCCAGTCCAGGATATTTTGCCCGAAACGTGAACAACGAGTCGGGATAGGGCATGGGCATCTCCTCAAGTCTCTCGCGCTTGAACTCATGGCCCATTTTGTCGAGGGTTAACTCATACGCCCAGACTTCCTCCGGACTCATGACGTAGAGCAGACCACGGGTTCCTTCTCCGGCAGACTCGCTTCGCACCAGAATGCCGAGATTACAGCCCTCCCGGCAACTCACGTGCGCGTTCAGGATGACATCCTGATTGGCCACGTCGAGTAGCAGAAGCGCGCTGCCTTGCCGGCCGGTTGTCCCGACAATCATGCCGTTTTCTACTCGCCAACTACCGGTGATCGTCTCCGTCCGGGAGAGATCGTCGAACGTCATGGCCGGGATGAACGACTGATAGTCGGCTGCCGCATGTGCCGGGGCACGTACCGCACTGGGGGAGGGCGGCGCGACGTCCTGGCTGTGCACGGGTATCGAGTGCGTGATCGATACGACTATTGCGAGAGCTATGATGATCTTGAAGCGCATTCGCATGGTTCAGTTCTCACTTTTGTCACTATTTGCACGGTACCGGGGCCATGTCACTGCTGACGATGACCCGCGAGACTACTCCGACAAGTCTGCCAGTTCGATGTCTTTGAAACGAAACCGGAAGTCCTGATTCCTGTGTACCTCGATGGCAATGCTTCCCGTCGGCCGGATCGTCTCGCCTCCGTCCCAGTCTATGATGGTTTTTCCGTTCAGCACCGACTTAACGCGTGAGCCGATAACGCTGACCTCGAATGTATTCCAGGGATCGTCGTCCGTGCTCCACTTGTAGGTCCAGTCTTCAGGGAGATACGGCTCGAAAAGGCTCGAATTATAGCCGTCAAGCGGATAGGGGAGCCACCATTCGGTGAAATCCCAGATGAATCCCGTCGACTCGGGTACGTTTGAGGCGAGGTCGAATCCGTGCCGCATGTAGCCGTCTTCGCCATACGTATCCCTGAACTGGATGCCGCAGTTGCCTTGCTCACCTTTGAACGCCATGAACTCGAGGCGTAGCTCAAAGTCGGTCAGTTCCTTGTCGTAGGTCAACCAGTAGAAGTCTTCCGTGCCCTCGGTGTCGAGAATGATCTGGCCGTTCTCCACCATAAAGGGCATTCTGGCGGAATCCGCCTCAACTCTGTCGATATGCCAGCCGCTGAGATCTTCGCCGTTGAAAATGGGCACGAACTCGGGACCCGTTTGCGGGCTGGTTTCAGTGTCGGTTGCGCAACCGGTCATGAGCAGGATCACTACAATAAATGCTGCCGACGCGGCTCGCTTTCTGGTGTTCGATGCAAGATTGCTCAACATTGTCGCATAGGGGGTGTGAGGGTGATAAGATCGTTGTCTGTGGCCTACTTACTCGGAGACCACACGGTAGCTTACAAATGCAAACTGCTTGCTGTCGGGGGACCACGAAGGACTCTCCATCGTACCTCGGCCGCCGACCAGTTCGGCCAATACCTGCGGCTGTCCACCGTCCGCCGGCATCATGCGGAGCAGAATACCGACATTCGATTGATGGCCCTCCGTCTCCGGCATGTGCGAGACGAACGCCACCCACTCGCCGTCGGGAGAGGGATGCGGGAACCAGTCGCCGTATTCGTCATCGGTCATCTGCTCCTCCTCGCCGGTCTCGACGTTCACCCGCCAGAGCTGTGACTTTCCGTCGCGCAGCGAATTGAACCAGATGTACTCGCCGTCAGCCGAGTAATCGGGTCCGTCATCGAGCTCCGGTGCCGTCGTCAGGCGGGTTTCTTCACCTCCCTCTACCGGGATGGTATAGACATCATAGTTTTCGTCCCGAAACCCTACATAGGTCAACGTGGATCCGTCAGGTGACCAGCCGTGCCAGTAGGATTTTCCGATGGGCGTAACGAGTTCGGGCGTGCCGCCCTCGACGGGAAGCGTGTAGATGCGATGGTCGCCGTCCTCGGCGGAGGCGTGGCTGATGACCAGCCGGGTACCGTCCGGTGAGATACCGTGATCGTTGATAATGCTCGTTGCGAAATCGGTGTCGATTCGCTCCGGTTC
>CAZIIP010000351.1:0-3816 GCA_964539455.1 uncultured Rhodothermales bacterium | reverse complement strand
AGCGAAATGAAAAAGTCACCGGAGTCACTGGTAGCGTATCTGCGTCGTGCGCTGTCTTTTCCATGTGGTTGTTTCCTGATGACTGGAACCGGAATTATACCAGAAGACGATTTCACGCTTCAAGCGGGCGACAGTGTGCGCATAACCATCGAACCCATTGGAACGCTGATCAACACGATTGGCATTCAAAACAGTTGAAGATATCTGTATGAGCACCTTACACGGCAAACATCTTATCGCAGGGAAACGGGAAGCCGGCACACCCGGCAAAAAACCGGCAACAAATCCGGCAACCGGCGAAGTGTTACCGCCGGGTTTTTGCGAGGCGACCCCCGTAGAGGTCGACAAAGCCTGTTATGCCGCGGAGGAAGCCTTTGCCGCCATGAGACAAGCGGAGCCGGAGCGTATCGCCGACCTCCTCGACCGTGTCGGAGAGGAAATCATGGCACTTGGTGATGCGTTGATCGATCGCTGTCACAGGGAGACCGCACTTCCTGCCGGACGACTCGAGGGAGAGCGTGCGCGGACCGTCGGACAGGCGAAGATGTTCGCCGAACTGGTTCGGAAAGGTGATTGGGTGGATGCCCGGGTCGATACGGCGCAGCCTACACGCACCCCTTTGCCGAAGCCGGACATCCGGGTGATGCTCCGGCCGATCGGACCCGTCGTCGTATTCGGCGCGAGCAATTTCCCCCTTGCGTTCTCGGTTGCGGGGGGTGATACGGTTTCGGCCCTGGCTGCCGGTTGTCCGGTTCTGGTGAAAGCCAACCGGGCCCATCCGGGAACGAGTGAAATGGTCGGAGAGGCGGTGACTGCGGCGGTACGCAAGGCGGGTTTGCCGGGCGGTTCTTTTTCCATGCTGCACGGGAAGGGGAAAGAGGTCGGTACGGCATTGACGCGCCATCCCGCCGTTCGCGGCGTCGGTTTTACGGGTTCGTACGCAGGTGGCAAAACACTTTTCGATATGGCTGCCCGGCGACCGGATCCGATACCCGTCTTTGCCGAGATGGGAAGCATCAATCCGGTGTTTGTTCTACCGGGAGCGATCACCAGGCATCCCAAAAAGCTTGCATCGGCATACATCCAGTCCGTAACCCTCGGTGTTGGACAGTTTTGCACCAATCCGGGTCTTGTTTTCGGGATTGCGGGTCCGGAACTGGACCTGTTCATGGATGCGGTCGCGCGTGAAGCGGAGACATGGGCACCCGAGACGATGCTGCATGCCGGAATATGTTCCACGTTTGGAGAGGGGCTCGAGACGCTCGACGCGATACCAGGTGTTCGCCGGCTGGCTGCGTCGAAAAAGCAGGCGGACGCGGAGCGCTATGAGGCTCCCTGCGTCATCTATGCCGCCGACTCCGAAACGTATGCCGCCAACAGCCGGTTGGCGTCCGAGGTCTTCGGCCCCGCATCGGTCATCATCGCCTGCCGGGATATGGAAGACATGATGAAAATGGCTCGTGAACTGGACGGGCACCTTACGGCCTCCGTGCATCTGGACGACGAGGAGTTGAGCGAGAGCCGGGGGTTGTTCGAAGTGCTGGGTACGAAGGTCGGCCGACTGATCAGAAACGGCTTCCCGACCGGCGTAGAGGTGTGTCCCTCCATGCAACACGGCGGGCCGTTCCCGGCTACGACGGATGGGAGATTCACCTCGGTTGGCACGTCCGCCATCCGACGCTGGGTACGTCCGGTAGCCTACCAGAATTTCGATCCCGACCTGCTTCCCGCCGCGCTACGTGATGATAATCCGCTGGGTATATACCGCCTCGTGAATGGCAAGGGATCGAGAGAATCCATAAGCTGATTCCGGACGAAAACCCGGACCTTGCCGTCCGGCGCTTCCATATCGCGTAACAGGTTTGCCCCGAAACGACGGACTGCCGTCGCAACCAAACCAATCTATACGAAATCCATGTTTGATCGCAGAGATTTTTTCCGTGCTTCGCTGGGAGCCGCCGCCGCGCTGGGTCTGGCATCCGCTGGTTGCCGGGAATCTGCCGGAGACCCGGACGAAACCGCAGAAACCGCAGCGGCACCCATTTTTCTGATCTCGCTGGCAGAGTGGTCGCTTAATCCCTTGATTTTCGGCCCGAATACACGGCGGATGATGGAGGCGGGCAACTGGCTCGGCTTCTTCCAGGCACTGCAGACGGACCCGGATTCCGTTCTCGGCGGCGAACTCGACCATCTCGATTTCGCGAAAACCGCCCGTGATTTCGGTATCGAGGGAATCGAGTACGTGAACACCTTTTTCTTCGGCAAGGCCGGCGACACATCCTACCTGCAAGAGATGAAAAATCGGGCCGACGGTGAGGGGGTAAACAGCCTTCTCATCATGTGCGATGCGCTCGGCAATCTGGGTGATCCCGACGAGACCACCCGGACCACCGCCGTCGAGAATCATTTTCCGTGGGTTGAAGCGGCGAAGTACCTGGGCTGTCACTCCATCCGCGTGAATGCAGCAAGTGAAGGCACGTATGAACAGCAGCAGCGCCTCGCCGCCGACGGTCTTCGTCGTCTCTGTGAATTTGCCGAGCCCTACGACATCAATATCCTTGTTGAGAACCATGGCGGGCTGTCGTCGAATGGGCAGTGGCTCTTTGGCGTCATGGACCGTGTAGATCATCCTTTGGTGGGCACATTACCCGATTTTGGCAACTTCAATATGGCGGAGCCCGGGCAACCCGCCGACTGGTATGACCGGTATCAGGGAACGGAAGAGCTGATGCCCTATGCAAAATCCGTAAGCGCCAAAGCGACGGCGTTCGACGGGGATGGAAACGAGACCAATACGGACTTCTACCGGATGATGAAGATTGTCCTCGACGCCGGATACCGCGGCTATGTGGGTGTCGAGTACGAGGGAGACGGGATGACGCCGCGAGAAGGGATCGCTGCCACCAAGATGCTGCTGGAGCGTGTTAGGGAAGAACTCAAACCACTGTATGTCGAAGTTCTACGCTCCTGAAATGTGTGTAGAGAGGAGTGGTTTCCGCCGGTTGCGTGCACCTGGTGCCGCGGCTGTGTGCACCTTTTACCGCGGTAGCGCGCGTCCGGATCCGGCGTAGAAAGGACAGACGGTTTGCCATTTTCGTAGGGTTCATACCCACAAATCGGTTGCCGTTTTCCCTGCAACCGCGCGGGACATTGACGTTCAGTGGTACACCCGAACCCGTCGTACGATTATTCCTCTAGGGTAGATTGGCCTTTGCAACCCGCTGAAACCCGAATAGCCATGGTAGGGCATTATCTGGATCGTCTGTTTACCCCCGAATCGATCGCCGTTTTCGGCGCGAGTGAAAAGTTGAACTCCGTAGGCTCGATTGTTTTCGATAATCTCTTGACGGATGGATACGAGGGGCGGGTCTATCCAATCAATCCGAAATATGATGAACTGAGGGGACAGAAGTGCTACAAATCCGTCGATGAGATTCGGGAAGACGTCGATCTGGCCGTTGTGGCAACGCCGGCAAAAACGGTTCCGGGTATCATACGCGATTGTGGACTGCATGGGGTACGGGCCGCCATCGTATTGACCGCCGGATTCGGAGAGGGTGAAGGCGCAGGCAGAAACCTCGAGCGAATGATGCTGGCCGAGGCCGCCAGACATGACATCCGTATACTTGGTCCAAACTGTCTGGGACTGATCCGGCCGTCGGTCGGCATGAATGCGACCTTTGCCAACCAAAAGACGGAAGCCGGTCCGCTGGCGCTCGTTTCCCAGTCCGGTGCCCTCTGTACTGCGATCCTCGACTGGGCCGGAGCGCATCAGGTCGGTTTCTCGGCCGTCGTTTCGACCGGTTCGGCGGCGGA
>CAZIIP010000350.1:0-3823 GCA_964539455.1 uncultured Rhodothermales bacterium | reverse complement strand
GTGCCGCTTGGGTCGGGTCAAACGGTATTTTGGCGGGTACGCGTCTGGGACGGCGAGAAAGGCCAGTCCGCTTGGTCGGAGGTCGCAACGTTCGAGATGGCGCTGCTGCACCCGGAGGATTGGGAGGGTACATGGATCAAGGGGGTTCGTCCACTGCCCGAATCCGAAATGGCCTGGTACGAAAACAATCCGGCGCCGCTGCTTCGGAAATCCTTTTCTACGAACGGAAAGCGGGTGAGGAAAGCCCGCGTCTATGTTACGGGTCTCGGCTACTACGAACTCTCGCTCAACGGAGAACGGGTTGGCGATCATGTGCTGGATCCCGCATGGACTGCCTACGACAAACGGGTGCTCTACTCCGTTTACGACGTCACGGCAGCCCTGAATGACGGTGAAAACGTCCTCGGCATGATGCTCGGCAACGGCTGGTACAATCCTTTACCGCTGAAAATCTTCCGACGCTGGCAATTGCGCGAGATCCTCCCCGTAGGTGCTCCCAAAGCCATTCTGCAACTCAATGTCGAGTACGAAGACGGCTCCAGACAGACCGTGGTCACGGACACGAGCTGGAAGACCGCCGACGGACCGATCCGGAAAAACAACATCTATCTGGGTGAGATCTACGACGCCCGCGAAGAAATTCCCGGCTGGAATCGGCCCGGATTCGACGCCGAAGGCTGGCCGAATGCCCTGCGGGCCACGGCGCCGAAAGGCGAGCTGACGGTGCAGGATCTGCCGCCGATCCGCGTGAAACGGCGGATACGACCGGTCGAGATCGTCGAGCAAAAACCGGGCGTTTTCATTTTTGATATGGGGCAAAATTTTGCCGGCTGGATCACGCTGCGGGTGGAAGGTGTGCGGGGCGACACGGTTTCTCTCCGATTTGCGGAGCGGCTGCATGAGGACGGAAACATCGACGTGTTGACCAGCACGATGACGCAGATCAAGGACTGGGAGGCAATCGAGGAGCGAGACTGGGAGCGGGTATTGAGCGCGCCGCACTGGGATGAGGGCGCGGTGATACCGGAGACGGTCTGGCAGGCGGACACCTATGTCTTGAAGGGGGGTGGACCGGAGGAGTATACCCCCCGATTCACGTGGCATGGATTTCGATTTGTCGAGGTAAGGGGATATCCGGGAACGCCGACACTGGACGCCCTGGAAGGATATCTTCTCCACTCTGATACCGACCCGGCGGGATCCTTTGTCTCTTCAAATCCCCTTTTCAACGAGACGCAGGAGATCACGCTGTGGTCGATGTTGAGCAACATGTTCAGCGTCCAGTCGGATTGTCCGCACAGAGAGCGGTTCGGATACGGCGGTGACATCGTGGCCGCCGACGAGATGGCGATTTTCAACCTGGATATGTCCCGGTTTTATGCCAAGACGGTGCACGATTTTGCAGACGCGGTTCGGCCCAACGGCGGATTGACCGAAATCGCGCCCCATGTCGGGATCCAGTCGGAGGGCCTGGGTGGAGGAAGCGGCCCCGTTGGTTGGGGAACGGCCCATCCGGAGCTTGTGTGGCGGCTCTATCAATACTACGGTGACCGGCGTCTTCTGGAGGGGCAATACGACGCCATTCGTCACTGGGTCGATTTTCTCGAGACCAGGGCGGTGGACGGGATTCTCGACAATGGCATCAGTGACCATGAAAGTCTGGCGCCCAAACCCAAAGCGCTCACCGGAACGGCATTTTACTACTACAACACATGGCTGCTCGTCCGCTTCGCAGAGATACTTGGCAACAGCCGGGACGCCGCTACATACGGCGAGCGGGCGGAGGACATCAAGACGGCGTTTCAGAGGCGATTCCTGAAGCCGTCGGGGGATGTGGGGATGGGAACGCAGGCATCGCAGGCGTTCGCACTGTATTTCGGTCTTGTTCCGGACTCCCTCCGTCCCGCCGTAATGGGGCGGCTCGTTCGCAATCTCGAAAAACACGACCTCCATCTCGACACGGGCATATTCGGAACGAGGTACCTGTTCAACGCCCTCACGGACCATGGAAGGGCGGATTTGGCCTATGCGGTGGCCAATCAGCGGACGTTTCCCTCCTACGGGCACATGATCGAGAACGGCGCAACGACGTTGTGGGAGAGCTGGACCGAGCCGACACAAGCGTCTCACAACCATCCGATGTTCGGATCGGTCAGTGAATGGTACTACAAGGCGCTCCTCGGCATTCGCCCGGTTGACGGCGCGAACGGATTCGACCGTTTCGAGCTCCGCCCGGAAATCGTGGGCGACCTGAAATGGGTCCGCGGCCACTACGACAGCGTCCGCGGCCGCATTCGGAGCGACTGGATGCGGGTCGGGGATACGCTCGTCTACCGGACGACCGTGCCGCCGGGTACACGCGCAACGCTGTACCTGCCTGCCGCTGATCGGACGGACGTTCTGGAGGGAGGTGTTCCTGCACACACCGCACCCGGCATCAGCTACCTGCGTACCGACGACGGCTCGGTCGTGTACGAACTTGGTTCCGGGAGTTACCGATTCGAGGCAAAGGCATCCCTGGACTAGGGCCAGTCCGATGTTGGTCGTTGCTCATCTAAAGGCGCCGAGTCAGTCTCCGCGGGCCTCGATCAATCGGAGTTCAGTCATAAGAATGACCGACTGGACAGGGTGAACAGGACCTGGTTCGGCAAAATGGCCGGTATGTCGATTCGTTAACGCCGGAATAGCGGGAACGGCGTCTCCGGAAGCCGGTTGATCGTTCCGTCACTTCGCCTGCAACGTTTGTTCCCTTTCTCATCCGGACGCTTGCGTCCCATCACAACTCGCATATTTAGAGGTCTACCGTGAATCCTCTCTACCGCGGCACGCTTGCCGGTTGTATCTGTCTTCTCGTTATCATTCCGTTATCGGCTCAAGACACCGAAACGGCGGATCCCCTGAAAAGCAGGCGGAAACTGGGGGATTCCTCCGAACTGTTGTTGCTCTGGGCCAACGGCAGCGAGAGCGGTGAGCGTTATCAGGCATTTCACGACTATCTCAACCTCAACAATCCGGATCCGGATGTACCAAACGACTTGATCGAATCCGACGTGCAGAGCGTCGCATCGGCTGTGCGTGTTGAAGAGGATGATGCGCTGGATGTCATCTCCGGAGATTTTACCGGCGACGGGCTGGACGATTACGTGGCGGTCTGGGAAGGCCCCAACCGTTCGATCGAGATGATCATTCCGGAACTGGATCGGACGGCGCTGACGTGGACGGATCCACACTTTACCACCGTTGCGGATACCGGTAGCATACTGGGAGATCCGGAGAACCGACGCATGCTCATTCTCAGTGAGGGAGATTTTGACGACGACGCCGCATCCGAATTTGTGCTGTCGTACTGGGGCCCGGATCGAAGCCTTCAAATGGAGTTGTACGAAACGGACCGCAGCCGTTCTCCCCGGCTGCTTGCCGGCTACAGTGATCCCGGCATATCCATTCTCCCGCTGAACGGGCCATCGACGTCCAGACGCTCGACGGTGCACTATGACGTGCAGACCGGTGACTTCGACGGCGACGGCACGGACGAGATTGTTGCCGTCGGCGGACGGGACTACGAGTGCGGCTTCAGCCAGGGATGCTGGAAGGTATTCGTTCGGGTCTATGATGTGCATCCGCAGACCTTTCAGCTTGTTCAGCGTGCCGATACGACGATCTACACGAAAGAGGATAACGCCTCCGTATTTATGAACGGAATAGCGGTTGCTGCCGGGCGCTACGGGCCGGAGTTTGAGGAGGGGATCGGCGTGATTTTTGAGCGGTCCACCAACAACAACGATACCGACTGGTATCTGACAATGAGCCGGGTGATGCTCAA
>CAZIIP010000349.1:0-3838 GCA_964539455.1 uncultured Rhodothermales bacterium | reverse complement strand
CCAATCAAAACGCCAAGTGGGTGCTGCAACAGACGCTGGAGAATGCAGAGATTGCGGAAAGAACCCGGCATGTTACCTGTGACGACACCGGCATTCCTCACATCCTGCTCGAAGTCGGTGGCGCCCACGCTGTCAACGCCGAATTGCTTAGCGCTATCGAACAAGGGGTTAAAGACGGGATGCGCACCTTACCCTGCCGCCCAATGGCGGTCAAGGGCGATGACGTTCAGCGCCTGGAGCAATCCGCCGGACTCGATGACGATCCGGGTGCCCTGGCGCTGGCTCCGATCCGAATCAAACGTGTGGATGAAGACGTCTTGCGAGTACACATCCTGATGCAGGGTGGCGGCCCGGAGATTCGAGGCAAGACGTATCGGGTTTTCCACCAGCACAAGCTTTCCGTGATCATCGATGAAATCATAGCCTGGGCAAGCGAAGCCGCCGGATTACTGGGCTGCACCCCATGCGCTCCCGCCATTGGGATCGGACGCACCCACTACGAAGCCGCTTCGCTTATGCTGGATGCCATGATTCATGCTCGCTTCGACAAACAAAACGATATCGAACGAGAAATAACCGAGCGGCTCAACACATGCAATGTCGGCCCACTCGGGCTGGGCGGAAAGGCTACTACCGCCCTAGCCACCTTTCTTCATGTCGGCCAGCAACGCGCCAGCGGCGTCAGGATCGTCTGCCTACGCCTATGCTGTAGTGTGGAACCCCGCGTCGCCAGCGTCGAGCTTTAGTAACATTGGGTCAAACATATTTTACAGGAACATCAAGTTATGAATAGCGACAAAGGACAACCAACCGATTGCCGCAGCAACGTCAAGAAGCCACATGTGGCTGCATTGGATTCTCTTCAAGGTGACAGGATTGATGGTGTCTGCGTGGAATCGCGGAGAAGATTGCGGAAGAAAACAGTCGTTCACGTTCACAATTACTATGCGTTCATACACGCCACCGAGATATTCGAAGGCGATTACTTTGAGAACATCACTATCATAATTCAGAATGACAAGCCCTATAAGGGTCCATCGGATGAAAAGACGCATTTAGTAACCGCAACTGATATCAGAAAGATCGTCAGGCTGTGCAAGCAAGCAGATCTAGTTGTGCTCTATGCCTTAGAATCCATCAAGAGCCGATTGGCACTCATGCTCCCTAATCGGGTGAAGATCGCCTGGCGTTTCTTTGGCTTTGAGTTGTATGCCAAGCTGAGTGATCTTGTTTATAGCAAAAGATCATTGAAGTATCGTACAAATACCAAAACAAAATGGTTAAAACAGTTTAAGCAGATGCTGCGTGGAAACTATTACCGGGTACGTTATGGGGCTTCTGGTCCAACAGTATTCGAGCAGGCCATAAATCGGACAGATCTCATGCTGGGGCTGAGTGACGAGGAATACCAGATGCTCAAGCAGTATTGGCCGAATTTGCCTGCTTTCGTCAAGCTTCCACCCCGTCGACTGGAGCCAAAGCAGGCGTCACTTTCGACCAATGATGAATCATCGACCAAGAAGCCAACCATCGTACTGGGGAACAACCGCAGCATGTATAACAATCACCTCGATATCATCGATATGATCGAAGGCATAGAGAACAGGGCTGATTATCAATTTGTTTTGTTATTTAGTTACGGTGTCAACAGTCGCTATGCAGACGCCGTACGCGCTGCTGTGCAGGGAAAATCATGTTTCACATTGATTGAAGAGTATATGCCCCGTGAAACCTTTCAAAGATTTTATGAAAATATCGATGCATTAGTCATCAACGGCTATCGTCAAATGGCCGGTGCCAACATCATCGAGGCATTACATAACGGCGCCAAGGTTTACCTGAACGAAAAGAACGTATACCTAAAGAAACTTCGTAACGAGGGAATGATTGTGTTTACTATGGCAGATCTGGAGAAAGATCTCCGGAACGGAACAGTAAGGATGAATAGGGACATTGCTGCGAAAAATATAGCCGCACTCGCCAAACGGGCAAAAGAATACCCTGTTGAGGTCTTTCAGGAGAGAATGTACAAGCTGTGTTAAGCATGTTGGCAGTCCATATGTTTTTGTATATGTTACCTTTCGCCAAAATGAATACGCTTGAATCCATATCCTATATTCAGTAGTGTCCGGGTAAAATAGTTGAGGGGGCGCAAGAGGCCCCCTCGATCGCTACCTTTTGTCGACCAAAACAAAAAAGAGTGAGCGATGCGGAATGTGCCAATAAAATTGGGACACTTTGTTTTGGAGTTTAAGCTCGCACTTTGGATTCAGCTGCCTCGTTCAGCGGTCGTCGGTTGATATTGGTGATCAGGAAGGGAATATCCGTCTCTGCGGGTATCCCATCTCCGGTGGCAGGTAGTGGTGTCGATTCAATCACCAGCTCATTCTCCTGCGGCTGGCTTTCGTTCTGGTCGGCCTCTACCGGCTTGTTGATCCAGACGGCTTCGGGTAGTGCCGGTGCTTTCGGCTTTCCACGGACAAACCGCTCCGGATGGGACGCGTACGCTCTTTCTAATACCAGAGCGCGTTGTGCTCGTTGTTGTTCTCCTTCTCCGTAGTGAACCACTTTCGGTGGCATCAGGCCAATTCCGCTATGGTGGTGTTCTTCGTTGTACCACCTCGCGAACACACGCATCCAGTTTCTGGCGTCCATGATCGAGCCGAATCTTCTCGGATACGTCGGGCGGTATTTCATTGTCTTGAACTGCGCTTCGGAGTACGGATTGTCATTGGACACATGCGGCCTCGAATGCGACTTCTCCACTCCCAGATCTACAAGCAACTGAGCGACCGTCTTCGAGGTCATGGGCGCTCCCCGATCAGCGTGGATCGTAAGCTCGGACCGGTTGATCCCCTGGCGCCCGCATGTCACCTCAATGAGTTCGCTGGCCAACGTCGCATTCTCCCGCTGGGCGACCATCCAGCCCACAATGAAACGACTGAAAACGTCCATAATGACATAGAGATAGTAGCAAGTCCATTTCTCCGGTCCTCGCATCTTCGTTATATCCCAACTCCAGAGCTCGTTCGGCGCTTTGGCCAATAACTCGGGTTTCTCGTACTTCGGGTGGCGAAGCTGGTCGCGACGCTCCCTTACCTGCCCGCTTTGGGCAAGAATCCGATACATCGTGCGCCAGTGGGCCACGTAGCTACCCCTGTCAAGAAGCGTCGCCCAGATTTGACGGGGGGTAGCATCGGAGAATTCTTCTCCGTTCATCAAATCCACAACCTCTCTCCTCTCTGCCTGCGTGAGCGCACGAGGAGACCGGGAACGCTCACGCTCGACAACCTGGGGACGCTGTGAACGGTAGTACGTGCTTCGGGACACACCGAGAAGCGAACAGGCCGGAGCCACTCCCACATCTGCTGAAAATGTCGTCACCGCCGCTATCATCTCTCCTCGTCCACCTCGTCGAGGGTTACTCCCAACAGGGCCGAGACTTTTTTTTGAACGTCGATTATCATCTCTGCCTTCCGAAGCTTCTTCTCCAACTGCTCGATTCGCTTCTCCTTCTTGGCCAGCTCCCGCTTGAGCGTAGCGTCCGGATCGGGTTTGGGGCCGCGCTTCTTCGGTGAAAGTCCTCCAAGTACGCCTTCCTCTCTTCTCAGACGCCACCTCCTCACCGTTGACGAATACAGCCCTTCGCGGCGAAGGAGAGCGCCCAATTCTCCTGGGCGTGTACACTCATCTGCTTCTGCAAGTATCCGTAGCTTGTACTTGGCTGAAAACCGACGACGTTGTGCTTTGGCTACAACCTCGGTCGTTTCTACCTCTCGTTTGCCTACTCCGTCCCTCAAGGCAACCATCCTATTCTGTTGAGACATTATTCAATCCT
>CAZIIP010000348.1:971-3847 GCA_964539455.1 uncultured Rhodothermales bacterium | reverse complement strand
TCAGGAACGGGAGTGAGGGTTCGGCAGTCCTCGCTGCGCTCGGAATTTTTGAAAATTCGGGAGAGTCGGGAATCGAGCGATCTTTCACTTCATCCTTGACAAGCTTGGATGGTTCGGACCAGAAACAAAAATCCAGCAACCAGAAATTGATCACCCGAAATTATTCACCAGAATACCCATACTTCGTCAATTGCTCGTTCAGGCACTCTTCAATCTGGTCCTGTTGCTTTTGGGTAAGCCCCTCTTTCCATTTATAATTCGCTGCCGTCAGTTTTTGCGCGGCAATAAATGAATTAAAGGCTTCACTGTTTTCCAGCTCGCAAAATTCCAAAACCTCACGCATAATATTTCCCGTGTTCTCGCAAAAATCTTCGTATTTAATTTGAATATAATTGGCCGGATTTATTTTTTCTCTTGCCGCTTCAACCGCATCCAGCAAGATCTTCCACTGAATAGCGGCCAGGACGGCGAAGGATTTGCCTGATGCCAGAAACTCTTCCTCGTAATCCGGTGGCAGGGGTCCCCAGCGCCAGTTTTCCGGGCCCATCCATCCACGCCAGAATCCGACATTCATGATCGAGTTGGCCACGGCGCGGCCGTCGCGCACCACATGAATGAATTTGGCATCCGGCCACAATTCCTGTATCAGTCCAAAGCGGGGCCACCCCGTTATTTTCGCCAGCAAACGGCTTCTTTTTGATGATACGGTCTGCGCGAGCGCATCTCTGAGCCCAACTTTGCTACGGACGGTGAGGTCGTCAGCCCTCAGATCCCTGAACGGCTCGGTGAATCCCCGGCAGTAGTGCTCCCAGAATGGATAATTCTCGAACGGTTTGAAACGACGTTGGACGAGGCTACCGATCATCGGCGTGTCCAATGCCTGCATCAGCAACCGGTTGTAGGACGGGCGGGTGGGGAATCGCTGACAGAGACCCGAGAGCCAGGCGACCTCGGGATGCCGGCAGAGCAGGGTATGAAAAATAGTCGATCCGCTGCGTCCTGTGCCATATACGATCATCGGCTTTTCCAACCCGGCCGAAATGCCATCGCCACCGGACAAAACCGACAATTTTTTTGCCAATTCGGATTCTTCAGCAAAACTCATAGTGAAAATTATTGCGACGCAAAGCCGATTCCGGATCGAGAAAGTATGTCAGTCTCGCACCGGACCGGATGCTCTCGGACATTTCGGCAGAAGATAGCCTGCCGTTCGGTGGACTCCAACCGGTGGATTTCAACCGGTCAAACCAAACACCGGAAACAAGAAATCTCCAAGCTCGGCGGAGCCGGCAGAAACGAGCTACCAGAACCATTTACCGCAACCCGCAACCCGTAACACTTTCCGTGCGCAACCGCCCTTCCTGCAGTTGACACCCCTCAGCAGGCCGTCGTATATTTAAGGTTCCACCTGAACGGGTCAGGTAGCTCAGTTGGTAGAGCACAGGACTGAAAATCCTGGTGTCGGCGGTTCGATTCCGTCCCTGACCACCACCTTTTCAGGGGAGCCGCCCACGTCAGGAGTTGCAAGTCTCCAGCCTCTGAATCTTCACCTGGCTCGCCGGCTCAATCGAGACCAAACGGTCCTGATGATCTCATACCCAAGGGGGATCACGGCTGCAGACCCACCGTGTGTACGATTTCCTTGATGCGCGGACCGTTCCAAACCCCAATTGGGATCAGCCCCATAAATTGCAAACGAAACGCTATTCCCTAATCGACGTTTTCCCCCCTCTCCTCACTCGCCGGCTCCGATCGATCCAACTGCTCGAACAACTCGATTTTCTCCGTTCGCTTGCCCGGGATGTGCTTGATGGTCTTCTGGAAAAACTGGTTATTGGGGATGATGAAGTGCTCTCCCTCTTCGTTGTCCAGAAGGGTATAAAACAAGTTCAGATCAATCACCTTTCCCCCGACGTCCTCCCCCGGGAAGGTGATCCAGTCGTGAATCCGGAACGGGCGGAGCATGATCAACAAAAACGTCGCCGTGGTGTGAGACAAGATGCTCCAGACCGCCACGACCCCGATCGCCACTAGCGCGAGTCCGCCGACGATGATGCTCATCAGATCGATCGCGAAGATCCTGTTGATGAGTAGACCGACGATGATGAAGATCCCGGCCCATTTGACGACGACCCGCAACGGCCGGAATGTCAGAGGCGTTGAGAACACGCGTTTCGAAAGAAACCGTATACTTTGGAGCAAAAGATAGAGGACGATCGATCCCACCACCAGTATGGCAGCGACATCGATCCAGAGAGAAAGATCGGCAAATCGGTCCATCGGATCCCTAACGGTTTGTCTGATCGGGAAGTAAACTTGAAAATACGGATCGCGGCCGGCAGATGGTCCACTGCGTTCCGGTCTCAGTGACCGGTAGCCCATCGATCACGGGCTGCTGACATTACCCGTTACACCTTTCCTGCAAACCCGCAGCAGCACATTCAATAAATAAGATCCATGCAGCACACAAACTGGAAATGCCCCAAGTGTGGCAATTCGGAATTTGATACCGATCGCTTTGCGGCTACAGGAGGCGGTCTGTCCAAGTTTTTCAACATCCAGAGCAAGGCGTATACGACGGTGACGTGCATCCGGTGCCGCTACACGGAATTGTACAAGACCGATACCAGCAAACTGGGCAATATCCTCGATTTCTTCGGGAATTGAGGGCGTGGCGGATCGGTTCTGCCTGCCCGCCCAATCACCGCTATCCACTTTTTCACCTTTTCACCTTTTCACCTTTTCACGTTTTTACGTACTTGCCCACCCTCCCACGCACTGCAGACGGTTCTTGAACTTACGCAGCACCTGGGTTCGCCGGTGCCTGCCCGCCCAATCACCGCTATCCACTTTTTCACCTTTTCACCTTTTCACCT
>CAZIIP010000348.1:0-871 GCA_964539455.1 uncultured Rhodothermales bacterium | reverse complement strand
TTTCACGTTTTTACGTACTTGCCCACCCTCCCACGCGCTGCAGTCGGTATTCCGGATCTTTTGCACGTTTTTGATTTGTATCCTTTGAGCCACCACAACACGCCACCCCTACGCCATGAAAGCACTCGTTCTGGAAGAAGCACGCAAGCTCGCACTGCGCGATATCACACTCGATGAGGTCCTCGGTCCGCAAGACGTGCGCATCAGACTTCACACGGTCGGGATCTGCGGCTCCGACGTGCACTACTACGAACACGGCCGCATCGGACCGTTTGTAGTCAACGAACCGATGGTCCTCGGACACGAAGCCTCGGGCACGGTCGAAGAGGTGGGAAGCGAAGTGACGACCCTCACGGTTGGCGACCGGGTGTGCATGGAACCGGGGATTCCCGATCCCCACTCGAAAGCCACACGACTCGGCATCTACAACCTCGATCCCGCCGTGCGCTTCTGGGCCACCCCGCCCATTCACGGCGTGCTCCGGCCAACTTGCGTGCATCCGGAAGCATTCACGTTCAAAGTGCCGGACAACGTTTCGTTCGCTGAAGCGGCTATGGTCGAACCGCTGGCCGTCGGGATGCATTCGGCCATCAAGGCAAGAATAACCCCGGGAGATACGGCAGTGGTGCTGGGTGCCGGACCGATCGGGCTCGTAACCGCGCTCTCCGCACTCGCCGGCGGCTGCAGCCGGGTCATTTGTACCGACGTGCAGCAACCGAAACTCGATATCGCCGCCTCACTCGGTCCGATCGATCCTGTTAACGTGACCACCGAGAACCTCAACGAAAAGGTCATCGAGATCACTGACGGTTGGGGGGCGGATATCGTTTTCGAATGCAGTGGCAACCCGCAGGCCGCCGCCGCGGTCTTC
>CAZIIP010000347.1:0-3852 GCA_964539455.1 uncultured Rhodothermales bacterium | reverse complement strand
ATTTCACCGGCTGCCTGTGGGGCTTTTGTACCCTTGCGGACCGTCCAGGCATGCGTCTCTTTCGGTCCTATCGTAAAAAATGTAACCAGCCCCAGTTCACGATACGCCGCATGAATCAATCGGTCGAGGCCGGGCTCTTCCAGCCCCATCTCGTTCAGAAAGGCGGCCCGTTCCTCTCGATCGAGATCCGCAAGCTGGTCTTCAAGGTCTGCACAGAATATCACGACCTCCGCACCTTCCTCCTCCGCTATGGGCCGAATGATATCGACCAGTTCGTTTCCGTCCGGCATGTCGGCATCGGCGACGTTTGCTGCATAGAGTACCGGCTTGCGTGTCAACAGAAAAAGGTGCTCAACAAGGGGCAGATGTGCTTCATCCGTCTTGAATGTCCTGGCGGAATTTCCGTCGCCGATGTGCTCCAGTAGACCATTCAGATACGCCAGGTCTTCACGGGCCTTCTTGTCGCCCGATTTGGCAACCTTTTCTATTCGTTCCACACGCTTCTCAACGGTTTCCAGATCCCGCAGCAGCAGTTCGGTTTCGATGATCCCGATGTCCCGAGCCGGATCGATGGTTTCAGCGATATGCGATACGTTCTCGTCCTCGAAGCACCGGACGACATGGACGATCGCGTCCACTTCTCTGATATGACTGAGAAATCGGTTTCCGAGTCCTTCGCCTCTGGATGCGCCGGCCACGAGCCCCGCAATGTCTACGAACTCGATGGTTGTGGGTGTCATCTTCGGCGCCTCCGACATCGCGTGAAGTTTATTCAGTCTCGGATCGGGAACGGCGACCACACCGACATTCGGGTCGATCGTACAGAACGGGTAGTTAGCGGATTCGGCCGTGTGGGAGCCGATTAGTGCATTAAAAAGTGTGGACTTCCCGACATTTGGAAGCCCGACGATGCCACAGCGAAGAGGCATGACGGCAAGCGCGTTCGATAGAGCGGTGAATCAGTTCGTTGGAACACCGGGAACGATGCGGGCAATCGTGGTACCGCCTGTTTGGTCCATCAGCCGGTCTATCCCGAATACGGCACCGAAATAACCTCTCGTTCGGGCAACTTCACGGCGACGAGTGTTCCGAATCCAGGATAGCGGTGAAAGACACATCCGGTGTCGATACAAATAAGTCTCGGTCGATCGATTACGGCTTGCTGGGGCGTGTGTCCGCAAACGACCGTTTTTTCCCAGGCATGGTCCGTTGCATCCAGATGGTCTCTTTCCCACAGAAACACCTTCTGTCCCATGGTGGCCAGATTCTCGCGAATCGAAAGATTGGCCTTCAGCCCGGCATGGACATAAAAGAAATCCGGTTCGTCATAGTACAATTTCGTATCACGGACAAACGTCTCATGCGCCTTGGGAATTTTGTATTTCGAACCGTTGCGGTATCCGTCGAGTGTCGCCATGCCACCGTTCATCTCCCAGAGCAGATACTCGCCACGGTCCAAGAAATCGAGCATGAAGGCTTCGTGATTTCCCCGTAGAAACGTGCATCTGGTTCGCTCTCTCAACGCCAGACACTGCTCGATGACCCCGCGGGAATCCGGTCCCCGATCGATGTAGTCACCAATGAAGATGAGATGATCGTCCGCTCCCGGAGACAACTCGTTCAATAACGCTGTAAGCGTTTTCGCACACCCGTGAATATCTCCGATTGCAAATGTTGCCATAAATACTTCGAACGGATCTCCCACCCGTCGACCACGATGGCCAGATCTGACGATTAATGATTGTTATCCCCGGATTCTTCGCCGGCCGCAACGGCATCATTCATTCCCACCAACCCGCGACCGGTCTTCTGCACCTTGCCTTCACTGAGTAACGTCTCAAGAACGGCGTCCAGGATCCCATTGATAAACTGTCCGCTCTTCAACGTACTGTACCGTTTGGCGATATCAATGGCTTCGTTGATGGAAACCTTCGGTGGAATATCGGGAAAATATAGAATTTCTGTTATGGCCATTTCGAGAAGCAACCGATCGACGATGGCTATCCGGTCAAGATGCCAATTCTCTGCATGCCGCTCGATCAGTTGATTGGCTTCTTCGGCGTGCTCGAGCGTTTTTGCGAGCAACCCCACGGCGAAGCCGAAAGCCCTGTCGTCGTTCTTCAGCGAGGGGCGCACAACCGTGTTCACGACGTGGTCAAAATCACTCTTGCTCAATTCGGAGGCATACAATGCCTGCAGGACCTTTTCTCGTCCTTCCCTTCTCTGGCTCATGATATCCCCATTTGGCGCTTGGTCCGCCGAATCTACGCATTTCAATTGGGGAGTGTTCGGTTCATCTGAATTTTCCCATTTATCGGCCACCATTGTGCGCGAGTTTTTGACCGGTTTCCCATGCAGGGACGGCCACATATTCACCCGTTAGCCCTTCCCGCTCTGCGCACATTCTTCCTGTTTGCCCTGGGGATTTTCTGCTCGCATCAGGGATGGATCGGCGGCTTGGAGGCCGCTATCGCCGGTACGCTTGCTTCAATCATATGCCTCTTTTCCGCCCTGCAACCGTCCCGGCGACTGGTCACGCTCAAACCACTTGTCCGGACGGTCGCGCTGGCCATAGGGGTGATCGCGCTGGGCTCGGCACGCGACGCACTGTTTCATGCGCATCCCCCCCATCATGTGTTCCATCAGATCGACGACCGACATGACGACGGCCTATGCATGGTAGGACGCGTAACCGCGCCACCAAAAAGCTCGCAATGGAGCACACGGATCACCTTGTCCACAGACTCGCTCGTTTCCGGTCCGGTCACACGCAAGACATGCGGCACCATTCTCGTGCACGCTGATGCATCTGAATGGACGCCGGATGTCGGAGATGTCCTCAGGATCTGCGGACAACTGGAACACCTTCCGCAACGGAACAACCCTGCGGAGTTCGACTATGGTCGCTATCTCACCCGTCAGGGAATCAGCGCCATACTGCAAGCCGAAAATCTGGACGAACGTACGCTCGTTCATTCGAATCCATCTCCGTTGAGGCGCCTGGGGTCGGCCCTTTCCCGCTACACGATCCAAGTCGTATCCGAGCACGTCGAAACCAGGGAAGGCCGGGCACTCGCGTTCTCACTGCTGCTGGGCGATCGCACACAGCTCGACGAGGAGACGCTGAACTGGTTCAGAACCACCGGACTGTCGCACTTGCTCGCCATTTCCGGATTGCATGTGCTGCTTATCGGTATGGTTGTCTACGCACTCTCAGGACCGGTCCTGTTTCGACTGGGCTTGCCCTTCAGGATCGCGGAAATAATCCGCACGGTGATTACGCTTTCGACTCTGGGTACCTACCTGCTGATTTGCGGAGGAGCGGCTTCGGCGGTACGCGCTGTGGTGATGGCAGCTACCGTTCTCATCGGACGGATTTTTCAATTTCAGGGTCATCCCGTTAACAGTCTCGGGTTTGCAGGGATTGTGTTATTGATGGTGCGTCCCGATCAACTTGAAGAAGCCGGATTCCAGCTTTCCTTTGCAGCCGTCGGAGGACTCCTCGTTCTGCTTCCTGCGCTTTCGCGATGCGTCCCCGTTTCCTGGTACCGGATGAAGGGAGCCAGGATTGTGTTGTCTTCGATTCTGGTTTCCTTGACAGCCATCTTCTCCACCGCTCCCGTCCTTTCCGCACATTTCGGCAGGGTGGCTTTCGCCGGAGTATTATTGAATTTGCCGGCTATTCCCCTGACCGTTCTGGTCCTCACTTCGAGTCTGCTTCTTCCGATCAGCGCCGCCTTCACACCGGTTGTTGCACCGTTTTTTGGCGAGGCGCTCTCCGTGCTTGCATCCCTGCTCGTCCAGATTGCCCACCTCGGTACTGCTACGATGGGCTGGATGGCTACCGTGACC
>CAZIIP010000346.1:0-3873 GCA_964539455.1 uncultured Rhodothermales bacterium | reverse complement strand
TGACAGTTACGCGCTTGGGGAATTGATGAGTTTTTGATGCCGACAACCGGACGACCGAACGCGTCGAGCACGACGGCAAGGTAAGGAAAGCCTTCGCCGGTCGAGATGTAGGGTTCGTTCGCCTGCCAGGCTCGCGGCCCCGCCACCGGTAGTAGCAGCTCGCAGACACACCCAGCACCCGACAAATCGCCAGGAGCCAGGTGCGGTCATGCTGCGACTGAGTCCGCACAAGGGCCGGCCTATCGCAGGCTCCGAATCAGGTTGCCTTGTCTGGACAGAACACAGCAGAAACGATTGCTCGGAACCCCGGTAAACATCAACTGCATCCATTCGTCATCACCCGGACAGTAATCCATGAAATACCTGATCTTCTCGTTGCTACTCACCACCGCGGCCGGTCCGACGCTCGCGCAGCGGACCACCGTCAGGCCCGAGATCACCAGCATCGATGCATCCATCATGAACGACGGCAACTTCGTCCACACCGTCTTTTTCTGGCTTAAGGACAAAAGCAGCGACGCTGACCGGCGTTTGCTCTACCAAGGACTTCAGAAACTCAGTCAGATCGACCTGATACGGAAGGGATATGTCGGTGTACCGGCACCTACGAACCGTGACGTGATCGATCGCAGCTATGATTACTCAATCACGTTCGTCTTCCGGGACAAGACGGAGCAGGACGCTTACCAGGTGCATCCTGATCACCTGAAATTTGTAGAGGATTATAGCCACCTCTGGGAGCGCGTTGTCGTGTATGATGCGGTTCCCCCATCGTTCTGAGCGGGGATGCCTCATGTCAACGCTGCCTTTCCTCAACGAAAGCGCGAATCGGTGGCCGCTCACGAATCTCAGCTGCGATCCACCTCAGATCAGGTAGGAGGATCCGGAGCAAGAACAGTGCCGGGAGCCGTCCTCCCAAACCACCGTACGTACGGTTCCGAATACGGCGGCTCCACCACCTTCCCCGACTGTCCCCCAACAGGGCCGGCCACCTCGCGCTGCCCGGAGCCTCCCGAGGCGTGCTGCATCATCGGGTGGACGATACCGTCGGCCCGCTTGCCGTGCTGCTTGATTCAATCATTTTTCAGTTTTCTGGCAGGGCAGCTTAACAAGAGAGACAAGCTTCGATGGTTGGAAGACGCCATACAACGGTAGCAGTACAATGACTTAGGAGGAACTTGCTAATGCGATTGCGATTGCCATTTTTATGACCTCACTCTACGGCCTAACGGTCAGCTTAACCGGCCGGCTTTGGAGCGCCGGCGGAAAAGCCAGTCCGGGTTGAAGCTGTTGTTGGGCAAGCGGGTTCTACTTTGAACCATAGAAACTCGTGATGTCGAAGTAGTATTTCGTGACGTAGCGAATGGTTCTCGAATCTCGCTTTTTGATGTGGCCATCGATGTCGAACGCCGGTGAAGCATAACCATTGGGGCCTTCCCACTCGGCTTTAAGTTCCTCCCAGTCTTTGTCAGGAAGTGCAGTAACCTCAAATTCAAGTACGTCGTATGATCTGCCATTGTGGCTGGTCAGCTCTTGTCTGAGTAGGTTCCACTTGATCCCAGAGTAACGGTCGCCTTTCGGACGAAAAATGATGAGTTCCTCGCAAATCCTTTTCTCAACAAATACATATTCCAGAGAGACCCCATCGAAAGGCATCCCTTGCGGAGCCGCAGGATCGTTCTTGTCGATGATCACTGCGTCATCAAGTGTATAGCCCCATCCTCCCCGGATAGGGAGTTCACACAAGGACTTGAAATCAGCAGCGAGAATCTCTCTTGGTGACTCTTTTGATCTGAGACGTGGCGGCTGTATGTCAATTCGCATGATCGTTTCCTGCATGGGCCTTCGTGATGCCCAACAATGATTATACAGATCACCATAAGACTCCGGCGCGGGCTTTCCTGTCCATATATGTCGCCGTTCGGCCTCCTGGAGGAAGGAAAGTAAGCAACGCATATATAACGATCTACATACTATAGCAACATGTACCGGGGTGCCTTATGCGGATCCGTGTAAGCACCTGCCCTTCAAAGCTGGTCCATGGGACTCAAGACCCCGAACGGCCCTCGATTCAGGACATGCGCATGAACGATGCCGGCCCTTGACAGGGCATGACTATCGTTTGGTTTACAAGTGAAAGATTGTCCACCAATACGGGGCAACTTCAGTTTCAGGTCTATGGGAGTTGTGAGCCAGGGTCCCGCGTCTCGGCGCGGTTGGAGCGCTCCCTCGCTCATTCGTTCGGGTACAGGTGCAGGATCAGATGATCGAGGTCTGCCGGAATTTGGAGATGTAGCGACGACCCGTCGAGAGCGACCTGCTCTCGCCCGATCTCCAGCCCGCGCGCCGGGTCAACCCATCGGATCGTCCACGCGCCCGGTGCGAGCGTGACGGGCACGTGGTGGCCGGCGCGGCCACCGAGCAGTTGGATCACCACGTGCCCTTCCGGCTCAGCCAGGACATTCGCTCCCGCTCCATCAGATAGCGCGCCGACAAGGCCGGGCGCAGGGTGCATTCGCCAGAAGGGCACGCCGGCGATGAACCGCCCAAGGCGCTCGATGGCCTCGTGCTGGAACGCGACCACCTGTTCGCCATGATTCCCTGCCGGGCGGTGGAAGCGGGCAGCAGCGGCGCCCCCGACAAACCGGCCCCACAGGACCACGTCCCCGCCATCCGGCCCCCGCGTGTAGTCTTTGGAGACGATCAGCGGACGAGACGTTCCTGCGCCGGCCATGGCCTGACGGTATGCGTACATTCGTTGGCCGCCGCCGAGCGCCTGTTCTCGGGGGGTGCCGAAAGCATGCCCGGACACACCTTGGGCAATGTCCACGTAATCGTAGTGCGGGTCCGTCGCAAGCGTCAAGGGGCTGAAGATATCCTCGCATTCCCCGCCCCCGTCGCGGCGGTTGGTTGAGGGCATCTCCCCGATCATCCTACCCGGCGCACGCTCCCGGATGTAGGCAGCCCAGAAGTGGCTCCAATCCAGGTGCGCCCGGCTCTCGTTGGACACTTTCAGCAGCACGTTGGGGTACCTGGCAGCGATCTCGATCACCCGATCCGCATACCGCTTCTGCAGCGCCGGCACCGGCTCGATGTCGGCGCGTGTCGGGAGAGTGCTGTAGAAGGGGGCCTCGCATACTGCGGTCATCCGAGGCAACACGTCCTCGCCGTAGTTGACATTGTTGTTCGGGTTGAACGGGTGGGCGTTCCAGGCAGCGCCTTCTCCGGGATCGTACTGCCCGCCGGGTCCCCGCGTCACCGACCAGTCGTCCCAGAGCTCTAGCGCCACGACGATCTGCCGCTCCAGTGCTGCATCCAGATATGCGCGGAAGCGCGCCTCCCAGGCAGGCTCGAAACGCTCCAGGTCGTAGCGTCCGTCCTCCAGCTGCACCCAGGGCTGTAGCACCCGCTCCACCGGCCCATCGTGCATGTGGTTCATCGGATCATAGGGCAGCACGCGCACGAAGCCCCGGACGTGCGGACTGCCGATCTCGTCGATGACCCGGGAGAGCCGGTCTAGCTGCGCTGCGAAGTCCACCGACCCGGGTCGGCTGATCGGCGTCCAGCTGTGGTATCCAGCTGCGCCCAATGGAAAGACCGGCACGCCGTCCCAGCCCAGATAGTGGGGGTTCTCCGGATAGGTCTGGATACCCCCGTCCTGGCCGGCCGCGGCCTGCACGGCCAGAACGCAGGCGGACACGGCGATCGCGGAGAGCAGGAGGAAGAGGTGAATCCGCATGGTTGACGCCTTACCTTCTCCGGCGCGTCCGTGTTGGACGGCCGCCGGGTTTTCGGTTTTTTTCTTAATTGTCGAATATTGGATACTTGCTTACGACTGTTCGTAGTGATGAAGCCGTTGATCCGAGCCTTCCT
>CAZIIP010000345.1:0-3874 GCA_964539455.1 uncultured Rhodothermales bacterium | reverse complement strand
GATGGGCATCATGATGCCGCTCGTCGTACCCGTTGCCTGGGCGGTAATGGGCGAAAACGGTTTGGCGCCCGACGGTTCGGGTCTCCAGGTAATGTATGCCTCCGTTGCAGGCGTTCTGGCGGGAGCCGTGTGGGGTGATCACTGTTCGCCGATTTCGGATACCACGATTCTCTCTTCGATGGCCTCGCAGTGCGATCATGTGGATCATGTACGCACCCAATTGCCCTATGCGGCAGTGGTAGGCCTGGTAGCGATAGTCGGAGGTCTGCTTCCGACGGGTATGGGTCTACCATGGATCTTTTCCATCACGATATCCGCCGGTTTCCTGATCTTTGTACTCTACTGGCTGGGGAGGCGCGTGGACGATGAATTGGAAGCTGCAGGCGCTCGAGAGTGATCAGGATGCCTGCCGCCGGCTCCGAAGTGAAGCGTGGATGATCTGTCGGGAGATGTATACCCCGAGGATGATAAAGAGATAATAGGCGGCAATGCGCCAGAAGAGGAGGGTCGGGGCGACGAGTGCACGGGGCATGAGTGAGTTGAAGAAAAGCGCATACATACCCTCGATTCCTCCGGCTCCACCGGGTGTCGGCATGATCAGTGCACCGGTCATCATGGCAACGGTCCGGAATAAAAAAGTAAGCTTCGGGAGTGCACCGTGGACGCTCCAGACGATCAGCACGAGCGAGCAATACCGGCACATCCAGATGACGAGTGTGAAAAACAGCCCGATCACGTAAAAAGGAAGGGATTCCGAACGAAAGACCGCTGCACGCGCCTGAAGCACCTCCGTTTCCGCGTCTGCCTGCGTGCGGTAATGCCGGAGGTACGGCCACGAGGTAACCATGCGGACAATCCTCTGGAGGACATCCGGCTTGACCAGCGTCGCATATCCGTACAGAACCGTCCATGCAACAATTGCCACAAAAAACGCAGTAAAAAGCGTTGAGCCGACCAATCCAAGGGAATCCGGATACACATTGATCTGTAGGGATGCAATCAAGAGGGCGATAACGGCCCCGGCCAACCAGATCTGATCGAGTAACATCGCAAACAACATGAACGACGTAACCTTGCCTAATCGCAGACGGCTATCCTTGGCGATGATAGGTGCCGCAAGGGGAGCACCCCCGATCAATGACGGCGTGATGGCGGACGAGAAGTCCCATATGAACTGACCACGAATCGCTTTTCGGAATCCGAGCCGGCCGTGCGAGACGAAATTGAGCCGCAGACCTCCCACCAAAATGCGTATGATGAGTAGCAGGATAGCCGCTGCAAGAAGTGCAGGGTTCAGGTTCTCGGCGAGCGTCGTGAGGGTTCCGGGCCTGTAATAAATGCGCCCGATGATGAACAGGACAAGCAGGCTAAGAATGATGGGCCACAACAGACTGCCGGAAGAAACATGTGACGACAATTCGGCGTCGTCCCATTGCTCCGGATCAAAAGAAGTTCTGTTCGTTGGATCAAGCATGTGACATATTCGCAACCAATCCGGCTTCCAACTTACTAACACGGGTCCGCCCATTACAAGCAATGCGGCAAACTGCCTGAGTTGGCGTTTTCCGCCCTGTAGGGTAATTTAAAACTTTACGGTTTGATGCAGGTACCGGGCGGTCGAATCGGATTGTCTTACCCCGGAAAGTAACGGATTGACGTAGACAGGTATCGGCTGATATGCAGGACCCGAATATCGTTGGACGGCTTCAAAAGGGTGATGGTAGCGCGCTTAAGCGCATCTACAGGGAATGTGCAGACAGGGCATACACCCTGGCCATGCGCATGACGGGTGATGCCTCCACATCCGACAAAGTTGTTCAGGCTGTGTTCGAGGAATTGTGGCACAAGCGCAAAGGGGTCGACCCGCTTCAGGATCTTCCTTCCCGAATTTTGCGTGAGACGTTCATCTGCGTGCGGGCGTTACAGAAGGAGAAGGACCTTCCACTTTGCGCATTGCCGGATCGAAAAATGCCGGAGCTTCAGTCGCTGATAGAAAATTTGCGCACGCTCGGCGAAACCGAGCAACTGGTATTCGTTTTGTTCGCGGCCGACGGATTTACTACGCGTGAGGTTGCGCGAACGCTCGACATCTCGGACGAGACTGCGACTACACTACACGCGCGGGCGCTGCGCAGCCTGGAGCCGGAAGTCCAGACAAGTCCCGCAAGCTGAGAGAAAGCCGACATTCACCCAGTAATCCCGGACGGGTATTCATCATGGCGACAACAATCGAAGGATCGTTAAGAGGAGAAGGTGCGCGTTTGGCACTCGTCGTAAGCAGGTACAACAGTTTCATTACGAAGCGCTTACTGGAAGGGGCGATAGACAACCTGGAGCGTCACGGTGTTGACGATGCGAACCTTACCATCGCGTGGTGTCCCGGCTCTTTTGAAGTGCCGCTGGTTGCAAGACGTATGGCAGCTACCGGCGACTATGACGCTGTTATCTGTTTGGGAACGGTCATCAGAGGTGCCACTTCACACTACGACTATGTAGCGGCGGAGGCCGCAAAAGGTATTGCAGCCGTGGCACTCGAACAGAACACTCCGGTCGTTTTTGGGATTTTGACGACTGAGACGATCGAGCAGGCGATCGAGCGTGCCGGCACGAAGCATGGCAATAAAGGGGCTGAGGCAGCCGCTACTGCTCTGGAAATGATTGATTTGCTTCGCCGGATTTCGTAGTCGAATCTGTGGCACGCCGCTTTCGTCCCTCTTTTTTTCCAGTGACGTAGGCCATGAAAGCAGGCCAGAAACCTCCGCGATCTGAGGATGTTTGACAAACGCTCGTCTCCAGAACGCACAGCCCGTGAAAATCTTCATCAGCCGAATTGCCGTCCGTGTCGGTGCTGCCTTTTTGCTGTCGGTCTTTGTCGCAGGTGGAATTGCTGCGGGGCAGGGTTCGGATTGGCGTGCGCATACGCCGATGCGTCAGGTTACGGCAATCGACGTAGCGGACGGTAGTGTTTGGATCGCAACGCTCGGCGGGGTTTTTAGTTATAGCACATCAACCGGGGAAATCCAGCGGTATACCACGGTTCAGGGACTGCACGGAATAGATGCGCGAGCGCTCGCGGTCGATGATACGGGAGCATCGGTGTGGATTGGATATGGCGACGGTGTGCTGGACCGACTGGAAATGGATACCGGGGAGGTGGCGTCTTATCTGGATATCGCCCGTGCCGACCAATACCAGTCGCGCGGCATCGTGCATCTTGAATCGATGGGCGATTCGTTGCTGGCTCTAACGGACTTCGGTGTGGTGGTTTTTGATGTACCGTCCGCTGAAGTTCGTGACGCATATACGAGAATCGGCACTTGGCCCCCCGCAATTCCTGTTCAGGATGTTTTGATTGTCAGTACAGATACCGAGCGCGAAATCTGGCTGGCCTCCTCACGTGGCGTCGCAAGTGCGGCGCTTGATGATCGCAATCTACAGGAGCCGACATCATGGACGGTCGAACCTGGAATTCAAGACAGAGCAACAAACGCTCTGGCTGTATTTAACGAGAAACTGTTTGCGGCCACCACAACGGATGTTCTGAAGAGGGAGGACGCCTTGACGTGGTCTGGAGTCGGATTATCCGGAAACGAGGTTTTCGATATCAGCGCCACATCCGAGTGGCTGGTTGCAGTCGAGGAATTCAGTCTGGTGACGCTTGATAGAAACGGTGCCGGTACGAGGCAATTTCTATTTAGGGAAGGGCCGCTTGGCGATCCGGTACAGTACCTGTTTCCCCGGCACCTTTGCGTCGCACAGGACGGCGTATACTGGATAGGCGATGAAAGAGAGGGTCTGGTCGGCGTCAAGGATCCGGAAAAGCTGGGCGAAAACATCACCGAGACAATTCCGATCGTGCCGGACGGTCCGCAGA
>CAZIIP010000344.1:0-3902 GCA_964539455.1 uncultured Rhodothermales bacterium | reverse complement strand
GGCAAACGGCCGATCGTTGCCCTGGTGGCACAGGTTTCCGGCGTTGACCCGGCAAACGGCCGATCGTTGCCCTGGTGGCACAGGTTTACGGCCTCTATGAGCGCGGAGCAACGCGCCTGATCCATCACCCACGAACAACTCAACAATTATTCCCCTCCGTGAGCGAAGAGCAACGAACAGCGGCCAATTGCTACGGGAGCAAACCCTTTGTATCTTTTTTTCTCGGCAATTTGGAGGGGTGCCGGAGTGGTTGAACGGGGCGGTCTCGAAAACCGTTGTGCCCCCTTGGGGCACCGTGGGTTCGAATCCCACCCCCTCCGCACGCAATCAAATCTGTGAACAGGCGGCGGGAGACAGGATGATGTCCGTGATGTTGGAGACGGTGTCCGCGTAATACGGATCCTGTCGAAGTGAAATCCAGTCCGGATGTGTCCTGAATGCATCCCAGTTTGAATCCCGCGCTTCCATGCTCTCGAAGGCCAACAGATAAGTCAGATTCGGCATCAACGGTCCGACCACCGTCTCGCCGAAAAAGACCGGCCACAGTCCGGTTTTTTTGAAGATCTCGATTTCTCCGCCCTCGTTGAACATATGGACCTTCCTGGTGGCCTTGACCACTGAATGACTTTCATAGATCCGCAACTCGAAAACGCGGCCTTCATTGGTGCGTATGTCCTCGAGCGGATTCACCTCCGGCAGATGGGAAAATGCACGCATGAGACTGCTCTCCAAGCGTATATAGGCGGGGTCGGACAGTGGCGCTTGCAGGAAATCGGCGCCATCCTGCATGAAAGCTGCGTCATCCATCAGCACTGCGGTTTTGCCGGCAACCGATTGCAGACTGTTGTGGGGAAGCAAAACGTAGAGCGACGGATCGTTTTCTCCGTATCGTACGGAAAAGACGCCGACGGGTCCGATCCCCGCCCGGTTGAGTGCCGGTATCGCCGCATCGCGATAGAAATCGTGCACGAGATTCCGGCGTGGTCCGACGTGAAGTTCGTACCTGATCCATTCGAACCACTGTTGCGCCCGGTCCTCGGTTTGGTCCATGCCGAACATAGTAGTGGCGGAAAGTCCGAACCCCATGGCGCCGGAAGCTGCGAGAAAGTCGCGTCTGTTCATAACAAGCGTAATCGTTGGGTCGATAGGTGAGAGAACCTGAAAGGTAGACGCCTTCTCGGCTGCAAGCAACCGGGATACAACAACCCGTAAAGGCGTAAATATCTTCCCCACATTGCAAGGCACCAATCGGCATGCATCACCGAATCCTGATACTGTTTCTGTCGCTATTTATATGCGTGGGGGCAGTGGGACAGGATTTTTACGACGTAACGTATCGACCGGAAAACCTGCGATACGAATTGCTCAACACCGAGCATTTCGATCTGATCTTCCAGTCGGGCACGGAACAGCAGGCACGTGAAGCCGGGCACCTGTTGGAAGATACCTACGATGAGGTGCGTGCGTTGGTCGGTCTGGAGCATTCCTTCCGGATGCCGGTTGTCCTGAACGCCTTTAATGACCTGGCCAACGGACGCGTCACGGCGCTGGTTTTCCGGCAGGAGGTGGAGGCCGTGTCATTGAAGGGAAAGTTTCTGGATCCCGGCTTTTACACATGGATGGAAGCCGTGCTGCCGCATGAGTTGGTCCACGCAGCACACGCGGAAATCAGGCCGGTTTTCGGTTTTGGCGGGCTATTGTCCCTCTTCTCACCCGATCTCAGCCGAATGCTGAACTTCTCCATCCCGCCGGGGATGACAGAAGGCGTTGCGATCTATCACGAAAGCCGCCTTCATCCGGGGGTTGGCAGACTAAACTTCTCCTTTTTCAATATGAAGTACCGGGCCGCGATGACCTCAGGACGTCCGTGGCGTCTGGCACAGATGCTCGAGGCGAGCGCCTACTCGCAGCCATACAACCGGCACTACATCGGTGGAAGTTTTGTCTACGACTACCTGGTTGAATTGTATGGCGAGGCGTTTTTTGGCAAATCTGTTTCACGATACAACCGGTGGCCGTTTTTCGGGTATGCATTCTCTCTGTGGACCGCCACCGGTGAACATCCATGGCGTATCGGCAGGGCCCTCCGGAAGAAAGCAGGGGAGATTGACGTCGGGGACGGGTATAGTGGGAAAGGCAAGCTCGTTTCAGGACGAAGGGGATTGAACCACTATCGGCCGCAATGGCTGTCTCCCAACGAGTTGGTCGTCTACCTGGACGGCTATGATGTTCGCAGGGGCTTCTACACGTATGATTTGCGCAGTGGCGAAAGGAAATCCATCTCGTATCAAACGATAACCGAGGACCGGGAGTTTTCTTTGACACCGGACCGGGCTTCGATCCTCTATTCCCGGTACGTGCCGCACTGGACTTCGGACGTGAAGGCGATCGCGGACGTGCATCAAGTGCGCGTTCGCTCTGGTGTTGCTGAGCGGCTTACGCGTGAGGGGCGTCTTTTTTCGCCCGTGTTTCTGGATGAGGGAAGGCTCTGGGCGACGCAAAACCGGGGGCAGTTCACCTCGTGGGTGTCTGTTGCGAACGGCCAGGTCGACAAAAGGCTGAACGATGCTCCCAGAGCTGTTTATCGCGACATCGCCATATGCAGGTTACAGGAGAAGGCTGCCATTCTGGCCGGGCTGGAAGGGCGCAGTGTCGTGTTCACGGCCGACATAAAGGGCGGGGAGGCGGTCCGACGCACTCCCGTGTTGTTCCGCGAGCAGGGAAGTATCTATGACATTTCCTGGAGCCCTGGTTGCAGGTACCTGCTCTTTACCTCCGATCCCCACGGCAAACCCGATATTTTTGCACACGACTTTTCGACCGGGCAAACGGTCCGGCTGACCGACGCCCCATACGGAGCATTCGAGGGATCCCTGTCTGCGGACGGCACGACACTTGCGTTCATCGACTACCGGCATGAGCGGCGTGATCTGCGGCTGTTGCCGTTTGAACCCGAAAGTGTTGAACCGGTCGCATCGGCTACATTCGACACGGGATCGGCGGCGTCATGGCCGGCTTTTTCGAAGCGGGCCTCCGTCAACCTGGTAGACGGCAAAGTCCGCGACTACCGGCCCGGATTCCGATCGCTCCGTCCGCGAATTCTCGTACCGAGCGTTAGCCGTGAAAAGCGGGTAGAAGACGGGGCAGGCGTGGACCTGGGATGGGCGCTCGGACTGAAACTGGAGGGAAGTAATCCCCTGGAGTCCTGGGCGTATGGGATCCATGCGTTTCATCAAGACGGCAGGTTGTGGGGAGAAGCCGCTCTGCAAACGGCAGCGTATCCGTGGCGACCGGGAGTGAGAATCTATGGCACGCCTTCTTCTCAATTGGTCCGACTGGTGGAGAGCGGGGAGGAGGAACGGACCGTTCGGCTTGCCCGCTATGAACGGGGCATCGAGTTGACGAGCCGGTTACCCGTCACGCACAAGTCGAACGTCTTTTTTACGGGATCAACGGTTCGGCTGGATACGCGGCTTCGACAGACCAGGTTTATGGACCGGGGAACGGGATTGCTGGATCCATTTCCTGCGGCAGGGGATTTCACGACGCGTGCGACGATAAGTCCCTCGTATACGATGGCTTATCGTCTTCAATCGAACCCGCGCGATCTGGTGCCCAATACGGGATTGATCCTGCGTACGAGAGCCGAAGTCGACGTGTGGACGCACAAACCGGGTAGCGCAATCGCTCCTTTCGCCAGTCGTGCCTGGCTTGGTTCACTTTCACTTTACCTTCCACTGTCCTTACGTTGGCACCAAAGCCTCCGGCTGGAAGCCGGACTGCTCAGTCAAAACGAAGGATCTATTTACGATCTGGACTCATGGGTACCACGAGGATTTGAAAACGATCTCCAGCCCGGCAAGGGCACGTTCTTGAAAGGCGGCATTCAGTACACGACGCCC
>CAZIIP010000343.1:764-3903 GCA_964539455.1 uncultured Rhodothermales bacterium | reverse complement strand
AGAACATCATGCCGGCCGAAGCCCCATTGACACCGCTGGCAATGGTCTGGTTGATGTTGTTTTCGACGATGCTGGAACGTCTGAGAATCCCCCTCAGGATGCCGAAACCCAGGATCGCCGCCAGTTCGGAACCCTCGATGGAGAATCCCAGGATGAGACTGGCGTAGCCGATGCTGATCGCAATGACCGCGCCGAGTAAATAGCCGACCAAAACCGCCTGTGCCGACAACTCGGGATACGGCCCCCGGCGGATAACACGGGTGGAAGAACCTGCCACGAATCTGATGGTGTTTTGAATGGACTGTGGGGATTGGCGGAATATAACTTTCGGGACAGGAATTTGGGCTATGACGTGATGCGAGATGGGTACGGCCGGCTCCGGCTCCGCTTACGGCTTCGCCGAGCCTGAGGATTTCGGGTGTCGGGTTTCGGACGAGTGTGATCGTACAAGTATGCGTCCACACCTCCCCCCATGGCCCCGTTGAATGCATTCGTAACACCCTGCCCGCAGTGCGTGATTCCGGAGTGGCATCTGACCGCGGTTGTGCAGATTATGCGGCGCCGTTTTCGGTCACGGAGGAATCAATGATCCATCAGCTCGGCCTTCAGCATAACACTCTTGCGTCGATCCGTCGGTTACGCTGCCACACTCCAGGCTCGCGGGCATCCCGGTTGATCGGCCTGATCGGCGTGCTGTTGCTGGTGACAACCTGCCGGGTCTATGGTCAATCCGGACGCGTTCGCGGCTTCGTTCGGAACGCCACAGACGGCCAGCCGCTGCCGGGGGTCAACGTGGCGGTCGTTTCAACGGAATCCACGGTCTTCGGCAGCTCCACCGATCGCGACGGCTTCTTCTTGGTGGGTCCGCTCTCTCCGGCATCCTACACGCTGCAGGCATCCTTCATCGGGTTCGATACCCACCGCGAAGAAATCCCGATTGAAGCGGACAGGATCCTTACCCTGGCAATTCAACTCCAGCCATCCGAGGAGATGCTCGACGAGGTGGTGATTGAAGCCGACGCTTCAATCGATCCGGCAAAGACGGCGACGGGGATGCAGGCGATCCGGCCATCCGATTTGCGCACGGTGCCGACACTCGATCTCTCCTCCGACCTGGCATCCTATTTGAGCACCGTACCCGGAATCGTTACGACAGGCGACCGCGGTGGCCAGTTGTTCATTAGAGGCGGCGAACCCTCTCAAAATCTGGCGCTGCTGGACGGCATGCCGATTTTCCAGCCCTTCCATATTCTGGGGTCCTATTCGATTTTCTCATCCGACCTGCTCCACTCCGCCGATCTGTACACGGGGGGATTTTCTCCGAAATATGCAGGCCGCATCTCTTCGGTGCTCGACGTGCAGACGCGGTTCGGCAACAAACAGGCGTTCCGGCGGTCACTGTCTCTGTCTCCCTTTGTCAATCATGCCATCCTGGAAGGGCCGCTCGTTAGAGGAAAGGCATCGTTCCTCGGATCGGCCCGGCAATCGGTGATCGACCGGGGCGCATCGAAGTATGTGGACGCTCCGATGCCCTTCGCCTTCGGCGATCTGTTCGGCAAGGTACATGCGGATCTGAGCAGCCACCATCAGCTTTCATTCACCGCACTGCACACCTATGACCGGGGTGCACTCACCGACGTCGTTCGTGCCGCGCCCGCAGATTCCATTCGATGGCATAATACCGCAGTGGGAGCGAGGTACCTGATTTTGCCTGCGCAAGAACCCATTCTGGGGGAGGTGCTGGTGTCCTGGTCGCGCCTTCGCAACCGTCTCGGTCCCAACCTGGCGCCCGAACGCGATGCCACCATCCAGAGCTACAACACGGCGGTCAATCTCGTAAACTATACGTCGTTTTCAGAGATCGCCTGGGGCTTTTTCCTCAAGTTCATCGCACTGGATGCAAATCTGGGTGGCACCTATCAGAATGTAAATATCGACCAGTCCAGATCTACCAACGCCGGCGCATACATCCAGCCGACGTTTCGCATGTCGAATACCCTCCGATTAGAACCGGGACTCCTCGTTCAGTATTTCGGCTCGAGCGGGGTCTCTTTCGAGCCCCGCTTTCGGCTATCCTGGACATTGGCGGCCCACCAACTGAGCGCGGCTGCAGGCCTGTACAGGCAGGAGATCATCGGATTGCACGACCGGCGAGATCTCACGAACGTATTTACTGCGTGGACCGAAACGCCCCACGGCAATCGCGAGGAGTCGCGTCAGTTGTTGCTGGGCTACCGGTTCTCACCCCATCCGGCATTCGATGCTACGATCGAAGGGTTTGCCACGAGGTTTCTGAACCTGTCCACAGCCGAGTGGACCGCATTTCCACGGTTCACGACGAATCTTCAGGCCGCCGACGGCAAGTCGATTGGATTCGATGCCAAGGTGCGGGCTTCAGGTCGTTTCGGACAGCTTGGCTTCAGCTACGGTTACACCTGGGTGCGCTACCACTCGATTGAGGAAGACCTGACTTTCAGACCTCCGCACGACAGGCGGCATCAGGTCGACGCGCTCGCTCAGGTGACACTCTTCACCATCGATTTCAATGCAAGATGGCAGTTCGGGTCGGGTTTGCCCTATACGCAAGTGCGTGCATTCGACCGGTTTATTTTCATGAATGGCCCGGTCGACGTTTCTCGTGATCCCGGCACTACCCGGGTGATCTATGACGCACCTTTCGGCGGAGAACTGCCGGCTTATCATCGACTCGATATCAGTGCAACCCGACGGTTTACCTACGGCGAGGATTCGTACATCTCCCTCCAGGCAGGTGTCATGAATGCCTACAACCGGGACAATCTGCTGGCACTCGACCTGTTCACTCTTCAGAGGATCGATCAATTGCCGTTAATGCCAACACTTGGAATCAAATTCGAGTTTTGAGATTCGGCACCTACATAGCGGCGCTTGCGGCATCCGTTTGCCTTCCATGTCTGTTACCGATTACCGGTTGCGACACGTCGATCGAACCGTTTGTCGGTCTCGACGAACCCTATACGATCTGGGGATACTTCAACGCTACATCCGATACCCAGTGGGTCCGGGTGATCCCGCTACCGGGAAGCCTGGCGGCGTGCCCCGGCGATTCGATTGATGCAGAGGTGCTTTCAACCGATTTTACCACCGGCGAGAAGCGGAC
>CAZIIP010000343.1:0-754 GCA_964539455.1 uncultured Rhodothermales bacterium | reverse complement strand
GCGGACGTGGCGCCACAGGTATGTCCGCTACCCGGACGGCAGTTGCGGCCATGTATTCTGGAGTCCGTTCCGGGCCGGCTTTGGGCACACCTATCGCCTTGAAGTAACACGATCCGATGGTCAGGTCACGTCGGCCGAGGGTACTATCCCCCTCGAGGCGCAGCTAATTCGCCCCGAGCCGGCGGATTACGGCACAACGGCCACGTTCGGAATCTCAGGAGAGATCGATCGGATCGTTCGAACACAGGTGCGCTATCAGGGCATCTCCGTTCCGCCGATCAACCCATGGCCTCCGGGTGCAACCCCTCCCCCGGTCTACCGGCTGGAAACACTGGTCTCCTACGATGGCGAAGAAGAGCGTGCGGAAGATGGATGGCAGGTGCGGGTTGACCTGAAGCGGGACAGAGACGCGGTGGTAGCCGCCTTTCAGTCTCACTGCCTGTCCGAACTTCAGATCGCACTGCGACGGGTGACCTTCAGCGTGCTGATTGCCGACTCGGAGTGGATGCCACCGGGAGGTGTGTTCGATCCGGAAGAACTGGTCGAGCCGGGTACATTTTCCAATGTGACCAACGGCTTCGGCTTCTATGGAGCCGGATATGCGTTGTCGGAACGGTGGACACCGAGCCTGGGCCTCCAACTCAGTCTCGGATACCGGTTGGAAGGAGCATGTCTGAACAACCCGGCGGATATCCCCGAATGCTACGTGTACGAATACTGTGAATAGGCGGCACGCGCGTTATTCGACGGACCG
>CAZIIP010000342.1:0-3937 GCA_964539455.1 uncultured Rhodothermales bacterium | reverse complement strand
AGGCATACAGTGCCCGGATGAGGCTCAAGACGTGGATTTTCAGTGCCGTACGGATGCTGTACGGGTAAAGGCCTTCCATGTAGACGAAGCCTTGCGGTTCGCGAAGCAGCCGGAAAACGAGCACCCACACGCCTGTCAGAATGACACCGATCAGCACTGCAGACCAAAAAACGCGCAATGGCGTCAGTTCGAAGCGATCGATGCGGTACGACATCCACACCAGCAACAATCCGAAAGCCAGGAATGTGACAATGTCGTAGGCCGTCTCCAGCGAGCCCGGCGGAATTGTCCCGATCAGCGCGAAAACTAAATGGTATCCCAGCCCGAGCAGGAACGCACCGCCGACTGCGATCAGCGACGTCACGCGCCGTGCCCTGGTCTTCATGAGATGGGCAGATACCGAAAACGAGGCATCAAATAGTCGCCGAAATGGCATGCGGAAGGCGGGTCGCAGGCAGGAAATACCGTACGACCACGATCAACATTGGTTTGAAGAGGCTTTACACCGCTCCTTTTACCCGAGCTTCACAAAAATGTTACGCTGCGTACGGTCTGACGCTACGCGGCAACTTGCATGCCATGCTTGCCGTATCCTATATGAAAACCGGGGCCGCAGGTAGCGGTTCTTGAGAACAAGTCGTGGCATTTATGGCGGGCAAAAGAAGAACACTTTCCCGGATACTGGTCGTCCTTCTGCTCGGATCTATCGTAGCCCTGTTCGTCCGGTCCTGTGGAGGCGGCGAGGAGCATCTTGTAGACTTTACAGACCTGGAGGTGGAGGAACTCTACAGTGAATACATCACCGTGCGAGAGCCCGTCACGCTCGAGGTCCACTGCATAGGATCGTTTCAGACGGACAATGCGCTGGGGGCCTACGGCTGGATCGTCGATCTGAACGGTGGTGAACCCGTGTGGCGGCTCGAGCCAGCATCGGCCGAGCGAAGCCGCGGCGCACTGGCGGAGTTTTCGGGGCAGATTCAGCTGGAGCCCGGCACATACGGCGTGCACTATTCGTCCTATGGAGATCCGGAGTTGCCACGCATGTCTCCGGACGGATTTCTGGACCGGATCTCTTCTTTCATTGATCCCGATTTCGAGCGTTGGCGGACGGAGGAGTCCAAATGGTCGTTTGTCGTCGCGCAGGCATCGGGTACTCCTGAGGAGGCGGTCAATACGGCATCGAGGTCCGAGCACGGCGGACCGGATCCCTTCTGGGAAACCCACAGGATCGGCTCGGACGATCTTTTGCAGAAGCCGTTCCATTTGGAGCGTCCCTCTACGGTGAATATTCGCGCGACCGGAGAAATCAACGCCGAACCATTGGACTATGCATGGGTCATCGACTTGCGATCGGGCGAGCCCGTTTGGACCATGAACTACAACAATACCGTACCGGCAGGAGGAAGCGATCGAAATCGACGCTACGCGGGGCAAGTCAAACTGGAATCCGGGCTTTACATGGCAGGATTCGAGTCGGACGACCACCACGGTCCGGACGATTGGGATGCACATCCGCCCTACAATCCCGACGCATGGGGCATGGCGATTTTTCCGGAGTCCGACGGAGCCATTGCCTCCTTCGATCCGTGGGAGCAACTTCCTGTAATTGCAGAGGTTGCCAGAGTAGGAAACGACGAGATGCGGGGATACGGCATCCAACTGAGCGCGCCTCTGCGGGTGTGGGTAGAGGCGATCGGAGAGGGCAGATCGAGTATGTACGACCATGGCTGGATCTGGCGAAAAGGTGACGACGAACCCCTCTGGAGGATGACGGTCTCCCATTCCGTTCATGCCGGCGGAGACGCCAAAAACCTCAGGGCTTCGACCGCTCTCGACCTGCCTGCCGGAAAGCACGCCATCTTTTTCGAAACCGACGACTCTCACGCCTATGACGATTGGAATGCCGACCCTCCCGATCACCCCGAGCGATATGGAATTACCGTTTTTTCGCTCGACGAGGAGCGGGTACCGGCAGGCCGAACCCTCCACGCCGACTACGAGACCGGTGAGGTTTCAGAGGCCGTTCTGGTGAGTCTGAGGCGATTGGGCAACGAACAGACCGCGGAAGAACGGTTTTTCCTGGAGGAAGAGGGAGAAGTGTCCATTGTGGCGGTGGGCGAAATTCTGCTGAGTGGCCGCTACGACTACGGCTGGATAACACGAGGGGACGAGATCGTTTGGGAAATGACGCGAGAAAATACGGTTTATGCCGGCGGTGCCAGGAAAAACAGGATGTTTGAAGGTACGATTACGTTGCCGGAGGGCAATTACACGGCGCATTTTGTCACGGACGACAGTCACGCATTCGACGAATTCAACGATGATCCTCCGGACGATCCCTCTGCATGGGGTATCGACATTCGATCACTTGCCATCGAGCAGGAAGAACGCGAATGGGAGGAGCAACACCTGGAAGACCGCTGAGTGCACAATAGCGACCCGACGCCGGGTTTGTTGGATACGGACACTATCGAAATTTCCATTGTCTGTGCGCCGGACAGGGCCGGGATCCTGACCAGCGAACTCCTCGATATAGGCTTTGAAGCCTTCGAGGAGGGAGAGGGTCTGATCAAGGCCTTTATATCGGCTGCCAGGTGGACGGATCATACGAGACGGCAAACTGCCGAGGTCCTGCGGCGCCGGGGAGCCGCCGATACCTTCCGTTCCAGGCGCATTGCGCCGCGAAATTGGAACCGGGAATGGGAGGCAACGCTGGAACCGGTAACCACCGGACAGTTCTGCATAAAACCTCCATCATGCCGGTTGACAGACGAAGCACAGGGCCTGCATGTGATCGAGATCGAGCCTAAAATGAGCTTCGGCACCGGCTACCACGAGACCACCAGGCTGATGCTGCGTCTGTTACCCAAGGTCGTAACCGGTTCGGTGTCCGTGCTGGATGCGGGAACCGGTACCGGCGTCCTGGCCATAGCGGCCGCCAGACTCGGCGCAAATCCCGTGATCGGATTCGATGTTGATCGCTGGGCAGGCACCAACGCGCTCGAAAATGTATCGCGAAACGATGTTGGGGATCGGGTCTCCATCATCACAGGTGACATGAAGGCCATTGCCGACGGCCCGTTCGCGGTAATTCTTGCCAATATCAATCTGAATACACTGACGGATCTGCTGCCTGAATTTGCCTCTAGAATGCTGCCTGACGGACGTCTGGTGATGTCGGGTGTGCTGACGGTCGACAAACCGCTCCTCACAGAACATGCAAGGAGGGCCGGATTGATACTATCCGGTGAATTGATGGAGGGCGAGTGGTATGCGGGAGTGTATGACAGACGGAAACAGCCTGTACAAGTCCGCCGGCACCTCGATGCGGCACCGAGAAGAATCCGTTAAGTCATTTGAGCTATCGGAAAAAAGGAACGTTTGGCCTGGCGTCAGGTCCAAACGACGCACAAAGTATGACACATCAGACGTCGCAAACGACATGTCGATAACGCGCGAAGCGATCAACGAAGCTCTTTCCCAGGTAATGGAGCCTGATCTTGGAAAGGACCTGGTGACCTTGAACATGATCAAGGATTTAAACGTCGAGGGCAAGAAAGTCTCGTTCACCGTTGTATTGACTACCCCGGCATGTCCGCTGAAGGATCATATCCGGAATGCCTGTATCAATGCAGTGCACCATCTCGTCGATTCAAGTGCTGAAGTTGAAGTCAATCTGGAAGCGAACGTGACCAGCATCCGGGACGAGAAAGCAGAGATCCTGCCCGGCGTTCGAAATACGATCGCCATCGCTTCCGGCAAGGGTGGTGTAGGCAAGAGTACGATTGCCGCCAATCTTGCCGTTGCGCTTGCGTCCAGCGGAGCCCGGGTAGGCCTGGTCGATACCGATGTCTACGGACCCTCCATTCCAACCATGTTCGGTTGCCTGGACGAGCGTCCGGTGGTGAAAAAAGCATGGAATAATCCTATTATAAGT
>CAZIIP010000341.1:0-3970 GCA_964539455.1 uncultured Rhodothermales bacterium | reverse complement strand
CCGGGTGCGCCCTGCCGGGTATGGCAAACGGGTAATGACGAGTTGCGGGTGGTATTCGAAACACCACGCAGGGCCATCACGCCCGGTCAATCGCTCGTGCTCTACGAAGGGGAGGACGTGTTGGGTGGTGGATGGATCCGCTCGGTGGGGGGAGACGGTTAGCGGCCGCGGTCGATGCCCCGATACGCTCGCCGAATTGGCATGCTGAACCTTGCGTTGGGAGTTTGTCGAACTTGAATAATAGACCCTTTGTTATTATTGAACATAAGTGCGATTAGTGTCGTGACAGGTTTGTTGTAAATAAGATACTTACGCCGAAAGTCCGACAGCCTCCCAGGAAACCTTTATCCCTCTTCGTGCTTCGAAACTCCGACGTTGCGATCCCATCACTTCAAGGTCCCGGCCGTGAAATACTCTATTCTGATTCTCCTTCTTGCGTTTTCGCCGGGTCTGCATGCGCAAAACGGCGTAGAAGAGCCGTCACCACTCGTGGTCATGAATCTGGCGGCACATCCCGATGACGAAGACGGCAGGACGCTCGCTTACTATCGCCACGCTAAAAACGCGGTGGCCTACAGCGTGATTTTTACCAGAGGAGAAGGCGGGCAGAATGAAATCGGTCCGGAATTGTACGCAGAGTTGGGGGCCTTGCGGACGGAGGAAACCGAGCGGGCGGCCCGTCTTTTGGGTACGCAGCTGCTTTTTCTCAACTTCGAGGACTTCGGGTATTCCAAATCGGCAGAGGAAACCTACCGAAAGTGGGGAGGTGAGGATGTCGTCACGGCCCGATTGGTTCGTCTGATTCGGAAGCTCAAACCCGATGTCCTCTTCACTAACCATGATACCGTAACCGTCGGCACCCGCACGCAGCACGGTCACCACCAGGCGGTCGGCAACGTCGCGTACCAAGCCTTCGAGCTGGCTGCCGATCCCACCTACCATCCGGAGCAACTCGAGGAGCCCGGAGTGTACCTCTGGCAACCCTCCCGTCTTTTCCTGCGCTCCTGGTCACGTCCGAACTCCTTCGATACCGCGGTGCCGGTGGGAGAAATCAATCCTGAAACCGGGGAGAGCTATGCCGAGATGGCCATGCGGGCACTGGCCGAACATGAATCGCAAGGAATGGACTTTTTCGTCGGCAACCGTTGGCGCGGCGGCGGGGCGACGACCTATTTCACGTTGTACCGAAGCGCGACAGAGGTCCCGGTCGATAGTGTCGATCTTGCCGCAGGACTTCCGGAAAACACCGAAGCCGAACCCGACGTCTCCTACATGATCGACTCCGGACGCCTGCCGGTTATATCGCGGGAGCACGTCCGGACCGACACCCGCTTCGTGATACCGGGAGGCAAGGTGAACCTCACATGGCCCGACTCGTTGTTCTCAACCGATCGGCCGAAACGATGGGAATTCTACGGTCCGGCCGGCCTGACCTGGAAACCTCCGGTACGGGAGGAAGACGGATCCTACCGCGTTTCGCTGACCGTGCCCACGGACGTGATGCCGACCTGGCCGCGGGCCGTCTACCAGTATGAACGGTTTCGAAGCACGCCGCCGTTTTACTACGTCGTCCGGGATTCGTTGAACGGGTCGGCGCCGGCTTCCGGTTACATCCCGGTCGAAATCACCAGGCGAGCCGAACTGGATCCACCCGAAGAGGTAGTGCTGGTCCGTCCGGGAACGAACCGGATGCCTGTCTCGGGCACCGTTTACGACCGCGTTACCAAGTGTGTCTACGTAACGGTCTCCGTCATGGAAAACGGGGATGACGAGCCGATTGGAAGTGCGGTGGTTACGCAACCGGTCGATGAGAACGGCAGATTTCACGCTGAGCTGACGCTCGATCTTCCCGCATCGCTCCAGCCGGGGGAGTATCGTTTCCATAGCGAAGCACGGCTGGGGAAAATATATACAACGGAGAGCCGGACCACCGCGCGTGCACTTGATACGGATGTTGCCGATGGACTCCGGGTCGGGATTGTCGAGAGCTACGACGGTTCGCTCAGCGAGGCCGTCCGGGTGCTCGGCATCGAACCGGTATTGCTGGATTCGGCCGCGCTGGCGACCGGCGGTTTTTCCGAGCTGCATACCATCCTGGTGGACATCAGGGGCTATTTCGTTCGACCGGACCTACGCACGCACAACCGCCGGCTGCTGGATTGGGTGGAATCCGGCGGCCACCTGATCGTCAATTACCAGAAGACGTTCGAGTGGAATCCGGGCTACAGCGATCCGTTTGATGATTCCCGGACCAATCCGCCCGACTTTGCGCCGTACCGGCTCGTTCTCGGACGCGATCGGGTGACCCGCGAGGATGCGCCGGTCAGGATTCTCGTACCCCGTCATGATTTGTTTCACAGACCCAACGTGATTCGTTCATCGGATTGGGAAGGTTGGGTACAGGAGCGCGGGCTGTATTTCCCCGAATCATATTCCGATGAATACACCGAGTTGTTTGCGATGTCCGACCCCGGCGAGCCCGCTCTACACAGTTCTACGCTGCTGGCATCCTACGGAGCCGGCACTTATCTCTACACTGCGCTGGGTTGGTACCGGCAGCTGAAGCAGTACCATCCGGGGGCCTTCCGCATGTTTGCCAACATGATCAGTCTTCCGCTCGTCGAGTAACCCCGCTCTACGTATTCGGTAGCCTCGGAGGCTGCTCGGAGGTGCCTCGGAGATTGTTCGGAGGCTGCTCGGAGGCTGCTCGGAGGCTGCTCGAAGGCTGCTCGAAGGCTGCTCGGAGGCTGCTCGAAGGCTGCTCGGAGGCTGCTCGGAGGCTGTTCGAAGGCTGCTCGAAGGCTGCTCGGAGGCTGCTCGGAGGTGCCTCGGAGATAGTCCGGAGGTGATGTAAGCCCGTATTTTGGCACCATTCCCTGCCGTACCTTCTTTCCCCACCAAAACAGTCGGGTATGGGCAAAAAAAAGAAAAACGTCGGCCGGAAAACTTCTTCAAAGCCGGCCAAGTCGACGAAAGGGCCGGTTGCTCCAAACAAAACGGTTTTGTTCGTCGCGGCGGCAATCGCAGCGGCACTGGTCGCTGCCGGTCTGTGGTTCTTCTTGTCCAAAAGCTATCCCGAGATCGACGGTGAAAGGGCCTACCGGCACATCGAGAACCAGGTAGCGATGGGTCCACGCATTACGGGTTGGGAAGGGCACGATCGGGCCAAGGAATACATCGTCAAGGCCCTGCACGGATATGCCGATCAGGTAATGATTCACCGGTTTACCTACCGCGACCGGAAAGACACCACGGTTGTCTACGAGGGGGAGAACATCGTAGCGTCGTTCAATCTGGAGGCAACCGACAAGCGTATTTTGCTGGGGGCACATTGGGACACACGGCCGACGGCGGACGAGGATCCCGATCCGGCCAACAGATCGTTGCCCGTACCCGGCGCCAACGATGGTGCATCAGGCGTGGCCGTATTGCTCGAAATTGCGCGTGTACTTTCCGAGCAACCGCCATCGTTCGGTGTCGAGATGGTGTTCTTCGATCTGGAGGACATCGGGGATGAGGACTTTACCGATCAGCAGGAAACGGGCAACCCGTTTGCGATCGGTTCGCAGCGGTTTGTGGAAGAGCATCCAGACTACTGGCCGACCTACGGGATTGTCGTTGATATGGTCGGCGACAGGAATCTGCGCATTCCGAAAGAGGGTGCCTCCGTCGAGGGGGCAAAATGGTTGGTTGATCGGGTTTGGGAGAAGGCGGAGGATCTGGGTGCAGATGCTTTTGTGGACGAGGTGGGTCAGGTGGTGTATGACGACCACGCCCCGTTCCTGATCAAGGGGATCCCCGTGATCAACATCATTCACTGGCCGTTTCCGGAGTATTGGCATACGCTGGAGGACACGCCCGACAAGTGCAGTCCGGAGTCGCTCAAACAGGTCGGGGACGTGGTGCTGGCGGTGCTTTACGATTAGGATTCAGCCTACTCCGCCTGCGGCACCGCCGAGCCAAGGGGATT
>CAZIIP010000340.1:0-3980 GCA_964539455.1 uncultured Rhodothermales bacterium | reverse complement strand
GACGTATCCGGCACGGAAGAGCACTCTTGTGGTATGGCTACGTCCAGTGAGACGATCGACGGAGCGTTCGACATGGACGCCGCCAGAGCCTCATATCAGAAACGCCGAAGCGCCCGCCGACAAGCCCGTGACGAGCGGTGGGCTCTGGCGCGAGCAGACGCAGACAAGATAATCGAGGGGATCCGCGAAGGATGGCACCCCAATCGTATCGTCATCTGGGGTTCGCTGTTAAAACCGGATCGCTTTACCGAAAACTCTGATATCGACATCGCGGTAGAAGGCGTGAACGATATGGAGCGATGGTCAGAAATGGAAGCGTGGGCTCTTGGGCAAACCGATATTTCTCTTGATCTGATCCCCCTGGAAAAGGTTCATCCGGAACATCGCTCTCGTATCCTGGAGACTGGGTCGGTAGTATATGAACGGGGGAAACGCCGTGGCTGATAACCCGGCCGCTGAGATCGCCGGTGAGATCGTATCTCAGCTTCGTGTCTTAACGGAATTGTACGACTATCTGCACCAGATACTCTCCGACGACGTGATTCGTGAAGGGAAGAGTCGTAAAAATGGTCTGGTCGTGGCGGGTCTACTGGAAAACTACTATACCGCTGCGGAGACCGTCATGTTTCGGATTGCCCAGACGTTTGGAAACAGCGTCGATGGGCACCGGTGGCGCGCGGATCTGCTGCATCGGCTGCACATCGAGGTAGACGGTGTTCGTCCCCGTGTCTTAAGCGATGCTTCGTACGCTGAACTTGATGAGTTGCGCCGGTTCCGGCACTTCAAACGATACTATTACCGGGTGGAATACGATTGGGACAAGCTTGATTTTCTCGTCGGCAAGGTGCAACACCTTCATCTGCAGTTTCTGGGTGAGCTGGAAACGTTCCGACGGTTCGTACACAAACTCGACGAGGAGTGACCGGTACTATGTGCTATGCGACTTGTTCAACGTTTGGAAGATTGTATAGTGCCTCCGGGGCCAGGTCGGCTCCGTTGGGCCACACGATTGTCTTCGATATCGGATCAATCGTTAACCTGCAAAACTGATCGTGATCTTTGAGCGGTTCAAAAACCCGCCCCGTAAGCAGTGGTTCGATATCGACCGTTTTTTCCGTACCGTTATCAAAGCGTATCTCGATGACGTAGTCACGGACGTAGCGAACCGCGTCTACATGTAAGATTGGTTTGTTCATATGTTCACTTCAGCTGAAGCCGCGTCCTTTGGGCGCGGTTTCCGTTTGCGGCTGTGCCTTTCATGGTTTGTCCGGTTTTCCGCGGCTTCAGCAGCACCGTAAGCCCCCAACGGGGGCGCTACCCACAAACCGCCTGCTTTGCAGGCGGTTGTTGATTTTCCAGTGTGCGACTACTTGGGCTGGTGGTGCAACCACGCGAAAGTTCCGATTCCGCATTGCTATTCGCATGCGTGGTACACCTTTGCTCGCAACAAGGTACCGGCGCGGGCAGATACGGACAAAAGAATCGCGGGGACCCGAGGAAAATGGCACCTCCCACTGACGGTTTCTCCCGCTTTGTCACCACTACGCTCTCGCCGGTCCGGTACATGGTATCGCAAAGCTTGGACAGCTTCGTTTTGGCGAGGAACGATTAGCACATGTCTTGACCCACGCGGAACCGGGTTGGTTTCAGCCCAAGTCGTGTCGCTATGGATGGTCGCTTTTCTACACCGGAGCCGGTTTCCTGATCGTAAATACCGTGAAAGGCGAGCATTGGGAATGCTGTCCTTATACGGAAGCGAGATTTCCGCAGTTACTCATTACCCGCAGTCAAGAGGACTGATCACACCGAGTTTGTTTTTCGTTGCGACGTGAGTATAGATCATTGTCGTGCGGACGTCGGAGTGACCCAGCAGCTCCTGAACGGTACGGATACCGTACCGAACTCTCGGAACCAGTGAACGTAGGTCTTTTCCGTTTCGTGAGAGCGGTTTCGCTTTTGCCAAGTCTACTCGGAACCGTGTCCGTACATCCTCCGATGGTATATCAGGGTCACACGCAGCCCGAAAGCGAAGGAACCCCTTAATCCATTTTATATAGTACGGGACTCGTTGCGTAGGTATTCGCATTTGGTGCCGTAAATACTCTTCGAAGCGTGTAATATCGTCCGCTGTCATTTCCTCCTCGTGCGTGTAGAAAGTGGTTTTCACCATTACCTACTGCGCTGCGAGTAATCCTGCTTTACGAGGATTTCAAATTGCAGCAAAAAGACCGGTTTTAGGTGGCGAAGACGGAAAAGTCGGGAGTAGAATATGTTATACCGCCTTATCGGACGATCGATGCGTTCGTTGAGAGTGAGACAGAACGTTGGGAGAAATAGCGGATGAATCTGATGCTGATCACGCGGAGAAACACAACCAGATTATACTAACGATTTACAATACTATTATTTTGCGTTAGTATGTCATGTGATTCGTTCGTTCGCTTCAAGCCCAACTGAGGATATTTGGCATGGCCACCAAGCCAAAAAACTCCTGCCGGATATCCAGAACACGGCTCGGCGGAAACTCCGCATGTTGAACAATGCCGATACGATAAACGAGTTGAGAATACCGCCCAACAGCCGTTTGGAAAAGTTGAAGCACGATCGTAGTGGGCAATACAGTATTCGAATAAATGATCAGTGGCGAATCTGTTTTACATGGGAAGAAGGTGACGCGTACAACGTCGAAATCGTCGACTATCACTAGGAGCGTGACATGGAAAAACTACCGAACATCCATCCGGGAGAAGTCCTGAAAGAAGAATTTCTTGATCCTATGGGGATTAGCGCGTATCGACTGGCGAAAGATACCGGTATCCCCCAGACACGGATTTCGGAAATCATTAGAGGACGACGGCGAGTTACAGCAGATACGGCTCTTCGACTTGCGAAATACTTCGGGATGAGCGCGCGATTCTGGCTGGGTCTTCAAGACGATTTCGATATTGAGGAAGAAGAAATCGCGATTCACAAGGAACTCGAATCTATACCTACGATTTCGGCGTAAATCTCCGATCGCATTGGATGCAGGAACCGTCGGCGGTATAACACGCCGCTCCAGTTGTCGTGGCCGTCGCCACGCAACTGAGCTCTTTCGTTAGCCGGACTCGCCCACCATGAGCGCTTGCCAAGGGCTTCCGCCACGGTTATACTGAAGGTATGAAAACGGCGATTTCGATGCCCGACGATCTTTTCTGCGCCGCGGAGCGACACGCGAAGAGGCAACAGAAGTCCCGCAGCCAACTCTACGCGGAAGCACTGGCCGAGTACCTGGAGCGCCATGCCCCCGACGAGGTCACGGAGGCCATGAACCGTGTGGTCGCGCAACTCGGTGAGCCCGGAACCGAGCCATTTCTCGTCGCTGCGGCGCAGCGTGTATTCGACCGCACCGAATGGTAGACGTCACCCAGGGGGAAGTCTGGTGGGCCGAGTTACCGGAGCCACCCGGCTCCGGTCCCGGATTTCGGCGCCCCGTGGTGGTCGTTCAGGGCAATCCCTTGAACCGCAGCCGGATCGCGACGGTCGTGTGCGTTCCTCTCACCAGCAACCTGACCTGGGCCGACGCTCCCGGAAACACCCTTCTTCCGACCAGGGCTACGGGGCTGCCCAAGGACTCGGTCGCGAACGCCTCCCAGATCGTCTCGATCGACCGGTCCTTTCTTGCAGAGCGGGTCGGGCGACTTGCTCCAAAGCAGCTCGCCCAGCTCCTGCACGGAATTGATGTGATACTCGGTCGATGAGCCGGCTCACCTTCGGCGACACCGTGTAAGCGCGAAGTTCTGGCTCAGAGCTGTCATGACAATGCGATCAGAAACAGAACGACTTGTCATCAGGAACTTCCAGGCCACCGTCCGGGAAGTGTTGCACGAGATGATCGTCCAATATGCTGCCTCCGAACTCGCCGCCTATGACTAACCCTGGCCCACCGGCGGATGAGTTGAGCCGCTGCATGCGTCTGCTGCGCGGCCAGCTCCGCGTGT
>CAZIIP010000339.1:0-4002 GCA_964539455.1 uncultured Rhodothermales bacterium | reverse complement strand
CAATCGCGAGCCGGTTCGCGACGATTTTATCGACGCGCCCGAGGGCAGAACGCCCGAGCATGAAACACTCTACGATACGGAAGTCGGAGTGCGTTTTGCACGTCATCGTTTCAGCGCGGATGTGAACTTCTATCACATGGCTTACGATGATCAGCTTGTGCTCACCGGAGAATTGAACGACGTCGGTGCACCGGTTCGGATCAACGTGGACGATAGTTATCGTACGGGTGTCGAACTGCAATTGGGGTGGCAGCCGGCGCGCTTCTTCAGATGGACTGGAAACCTCACGCTCAGCCGTAATCGGATCGAACAATTCGAGGAGACATTGTACGACTATACGGAAGGATTCGAAGTGGTTACGATTGCGCATAAGGACACCGACATCTCCTTCTCGCCGGGCATTATCGGCGGGAGCACAGTCTCACTGCGTCCGATCGACAACCTGGAGCTTAGGTTGCTCACGAAGGTTGTGGGAGGGCAGTACCTCGATAACACCTCGAATGACGATCGATCAATGCCTGCTTACTGGGTCAATGACCTTGGATTAACCTACTCCCTGACATTGCCTCGTATTCGGACGATCGACATGCACATGCTGCTCAGTAATGTGCTCGACGAGAAATACGTCTCCAATGGCTATACGTACAGCTATATCTACGATGAACTTATAACGGAAAACTTCTATTACCCGCAGGCGGGCAGGCATGTCCTGGTGGGTGTTTCGGTCAATTTCTAGTGCCTCTCATACGCTCCGGCTTTACCTTTTTTTGAATTCTCGAAACGGCCCACGGGCACCGAATTGTCGGGGCCCCAAACTTGAGGACCAGCTATGCGTGCCATCTTTTCCTTTGTCCTATTGATGATCCTGACCGCTATGACGCTAAACGCCCAGAATCCATCCCGAATCATCATCATTGGCGCCCACCCGGATGACTGTGAGGCAGATGCCGGTGGCACTGCCGCACTGCTGGCAAAACTCGGCCATCCGGTAAAGTTCGTCTCCATAACCAATGGAGATGCCGGGCATCATGAGATAGGCGGGCAACCGCTGGCCGTTCGGCGCGCCGAAGAGGCGGAGGAGGTCAGGCGGCGCCTGGGCATCGCGGAATACACGATTCTGCCCAATCATGACGGCCTTCTCGAGCCGAATCTGTATGTCCGGCTGCAGGTGATCAGAGAGATTAGAAACTGGAATGCCGATGTCGTGATCGCGCCCCGACCAAACGACTACCATCCCGACCATCGGTATACCGGCGTGTTGGTGCAGGATGCGGCTTACATGGTGGGTGTACCCAACATCGCATCGGATACCCCTCCGCTTCGAAAGAATCCGGTGTTTCTCTACACACAGGACGGATTCCAGAAACCCAATCCTGTCTCACCCGACATCGCAATCGACATTACCGAAACATGGGATACGAAAGTCGATGCCCTGGACGCGAACGTTTCACAGATGTATGAGTGGCTCCCATGGGTGGCCGGTATTTCCGACCAGGTTCCCGAGGGAGCAGCCGAACGTCGAGAGTGGCTGGAAGAAACGCGCGGCGGACGTAACGACGTAACGCCGGAAATTCGTGATGCACTTGAAAAATGGTACGGCGCCGATCGGGCGGCTCAGGTGAAGAAAGCGGAGATATTCGAGGTATGCGAATATGGATCGCAGCCGACGGGGGAGGAGATCAGGCAGTTGTTTCCCGTTTTCGGGGAGTAATAGCTAGTAATAGATATTCGGTATTGAATATCTATACAACAGGGCAAGGGTGTGAAGTGTGCGGCAAGCACCGGCATCAGATTATGGCCACGATTGAAGCCCTCGAAATGGATGAAGCAACCGGGTCGACCGGTACGAAGGAGCGCATCGTTATGCGTCCGACGAGGCTGCGCATTTCGCCGAACCAGATCATATTGATGCGCGAAGTGATGCCGCTCGACAAATGGCGGTTTCGGGAGGGCGTAGCCCGGATGTCGCCCCGGTCAAAATACCTCAGGTTTCACAATCCGAGGTTCGAGTTGTCCGAGGACACGATCGATTATCTGACACAGGTTGACCGAAAAAATCACGTTGCAATCGGAGCGATCGACTGTAATGACGAGAAACTACCCGGCGTTGCCGTTGGTCGCTGGGTACGAGACGAAAACCGAAAAATACGGGCGGAAGTAGCCCTAACGGTGATCGACAGTTTCCAAGAAATGGGGATCGGGACGCTTCTGTTTGCCGGATTATGCCATTATGCCCGGTACTCGGGTGTACAAGTGTTTGACTTCTCGGTACAGACGCACCGGCGTGCTCTGATCGCCCGTTTCCTGAATCTCGGTGCCACGATCCGGGATTGTTGTTCGGGTACAATCGAAATGGATATGCGAGTACCGGCATCTACGTCGGATCTGCCTGACAACCGGTCGGGCAGGTATCTCACCGAGGCCCTGTCCGTTCTTGCGCCTTCATTTGCGTGATGTGGATAACGCTATCACATGCCGTCGCGAGTGCCGGATCACCGAGGGACCGCGAACGGCGTCAACGAACGCTTACCGTGCTGACGCATCTGGTCCGTGACTACGGCATCATCAGACGGAAGCCGATTCCGAAGTGCCGTCCGGCGATTGGTCCATAGATATATGCCGTGTCGAACGAATCTGCGAATCCGGGCACACCGTCATAGTAGCCGACGAGTGGACTCGATTGCTTGAAGTCGAGGAGGTTCTCCACTGCCGCATAAGCTTGCAGTAATTCGCCGCGTTTCAGCTTGAAATCATGGGTGATCTGCAGGTTGTGGACCGTATAGGTCGGAGATTCGCTATATAGCGAGGCTCCCGTAGCTGCTTCGTATCTGCTTTTTACCTCGGCCGGATATTCCGGCAGGTGCATCGGTCCGGTGAGCCGCACGGAGTAGTCGATCATCGTGCCGCCGTCGATCAGTACCGCCGTGTTGGGTCCGTCGATGCCGTTAATGCGGATGTTGTTCGTATAACAGACCCCACAGTCGATTTGCTGGTACAGCCCGTTGACGCGCTCGATGGCATCCATCACGTTTGAGGAGGGCACCATCTCCAGAAATCGTGTAGGCAACACGTCAATTCTGACCGGCGATTCCCGAACGGCCATCTCCTGTAGCGTTCCGGTCACGACGCGTCGAGCACAGGAAGTAGACCTTCAGCAGGTAGGTAGCCTACTTGACGGCCCATAACGGCGCCATCTGAATCCAGAAAAACAAGTGTGGGTGTAGTTTCCGCTCCCAACCTTTCCGCCCATTTTGCCTCCGTCATGTGATACGGTCCGATGCGGTGCTTCCGATCGGTCTCGTGCATCTCGATGTAGGCCAATACGAACCCTGCAAGTCGCGACTGCACAGCCGTATTTTCGAACGTAGTCGATTCCATACGTAAACAGGCGCCGCACCAGGGAGCGCCGATGTATACCATCATCGGTTGGTTCGTCCTGGCGGCACGAGCGAACGAGTCGCCCAGTGACGACGAGAAACCGAGTCCGGGCGGATCCTCCGTCACCGACGCGAAGCCGGCCAACAGAGCGGCCAGAAATATGGGAACGAAGCGTTTCATTTATTTAGACCGAATCTAAATAAGATCCGCGTACGGATTGCCTTTGCACAAGGAAGGTTTTGTGAAGACCGGCAAAACACAGGTTCCAAAGGCGGGTACTTCTCTTTTGGTTGATGAAACCTTAAAAAATAGGTACGCCGGATTGGAAATGCGATTCTGATTGGAGAAGGAGGAGCCTTTCTCTATGAGATGAAAAGGGACACATCAAGAACAGGCTGCATGAGCGGACGGACGGCAGTATTGGGGTCAAGATGGTTTAGAAAGATCTAAATATTGATTGCTATCTGTATAAAAATTATTTTTTCAGCATGTCAGTGACCCCGGAAAAAGCGCCCCTGTCCGCCATTACGGAGGACTACATCAAGGCTATTTTTGCATTGGGCAAAGAGGGGGCCGTGGGGACCACGGATTTGGCCAATGCGCTGAATACGCCCCTTTCTCTGC
>CAZIIP010000338.1:0-4043 GCA_964539455.1 uncultured Rhodothermales bacterium | reverse complement strand
TTCCGGTTCGGGCAGCTGCGCCCTCGCAGCAATTGAACCAACCGGGATCACCCCGGGATGTTCAAGAAGGAACCCGGCTTTGGCCTACTTCAACAAAACCATTTTCTGATTGACGACATTTAAAATTCCCGGCTGCGTATTCCGGCTGAACGCGGCCACCGATTAAAGAGGGTTACTTCAATGCTCGACTACTGTATCCGGGTACTTGATCTGCGTGCATGAGTCTGCCGAACCTGCATACTCCGGTGTTCCCGGCCATGCATTCCGGTCTGATTCCGGCCGGCAATTCCGTTCTGAACGCGGCCGGGTAAACGGAGCGTGGCGACGAGGGATGTTGTCACAAGCTCTGGTGGCAGCCGTTTAGTGTTTTCGTTTTCATTGCCCGGATGACCTGTCTTTTGACCTGACCATGCGAGGCACGTTTTAATTGTTCAAGTTTCATGGCGTCGTGAGCTTACCCCCTCCGCTTGATGCGCTTCCGCTGCTGGTTTACGTTCAGTTTTCAGCCGTCGACCGGAATCTCATTCGCGATGCTATCCAGCAGCTTCTTCCCGCCCTTCTCCAAATCCCCACCAATATCAAACACAAGACTGCGGACGCGCACGGGACCCACCTGAATATCCAAAGGTTTTGCTATTCCGACAGGATAGATGAGAAATGCATCGGTACATCCTTTGGAAACCGCGTACGAGACCACCTGATGAATATCACTCTCCTTTGCCGATTCATGCGCCTTGTACTTCGTATCAAGAACGCATCGCGCCCGCTCGAAATCCATCTCGTCCCTGTCATATAGCACAAGGTCTATTCTGAAATAGGTCTCATTGCTGAAGCTGACGTGGTCCTGCTCGCGCAGGGTTATACCCCCGGGTAGATTATCCCGAAGCCAGGCCGCAACGAAACTCTCGAAAAGCTGCGCCATCGGTATCAGAAAAGGAAGCATCTTGCTATCCCCGACATCCAGATCCGGCCCCGTGTGCTCCAGAAAGAAACGACAGAGCGCATGCAGCACGCGGTAATCATCGTTGAGACGGGTGTACAGCCGTCCGACGCAGTCTGCGGCGGTAAACCGTTGCGGGGCGGCGGCGCCACTCAGGAGACGATGTGCCCTGGCGATCGTTCGGCGTACATCTTTTCGGCGGATGCCGCTTCGCCGGAGCACATGCAGCGTCCACGCCAGAATACGGTTGTCCTCCACATCGGGGGTGTGGATGTGGTAGTCGCACCGGGGTTTCACGCGCCAGGGGTGTCGTGCCGTGTACGAGACGTCCATACGCTCACGGACAAACGGCAGCGGCTCCGAGCGAGGATCGTAGTTGCGGTAGAGCCCTTTGCGCGCCCGGTCCATGATGCGACGCGCAAGTACGTATGCCAGACGCTCGTACGCGTCATCGAGTTGATCCAGATCTGCAAATCCCTCGAGGAATCGAAACCCCTTCAGACCGTAGGCGAATTCGAGCATCCGAAAAACGTTCTCGACGCGCACTTTCGGAACGATCCTGATACCGAAGCGGGGAGCGAGCGGAATCTGACCCACCCAACCTTGCGCCGTCAGGCACCACCGATTTCCCGTCTTGACGGTTGGGAAATCGACGGAAATCTTTCCTTCATAATCGCGCCAGAGACGCTCTCCCAGACCACTCGGAAGGTCCTCCTTTCGAAGTCCCACCGATTCGTATTCCCTCAAGACAATGGTGCGTGCACTATTCACCGGCCAAAACCGATTCTTTCTGCCACCTGCTCCCACCGAAACTTATCGGCCTTGGCCGACTGGTCGAAGAAATACTCCTCGAGATACGGCTCTATCTCCATCTTCCAGATGCCGCTGATGTGCTTCTCGAGGTCCTCGTCCAGGAAAAAGGAGACGCCAATCTCGTAGTTCCGGTCGTCGATTTCCTTGTTGAGATCGAAGAGCACGTTTTTCAATCCGGACAAATTCAATTTCGTGCCGTTCGCCGCGTGGAATCGTTCGAGAATCGTATAGTTCGGATAGAGAGGAATGAAGGCAAACCGCCTGCGGAGCGCGTGGTCCACCAGTGCGATCGAGCGATCGGCCGTGTTCATCGTGCCGATGAGGACGACGTTGTTCGGAATCTTAAACGGGTCACCGCTCGCCAGACTGATTTCCTCATCCCGGTATTCAAGCAGGTACATCAGCTCGCCGAAGACACGCGAGAGGTTGGCGCGGTTGATTTCGTCGATGATCAGTACGCACGTTCCATCACATTGCTCGGCTTCCCTGCAAAAGTTGACCAGCATCCCGTCGACCGTGGGATAAGTCAGCATGCCGTTCTTTTCCTTCGGCCGGATGCCCTGGATGAACTCCTCGTACGTATACGCGGGATGGAACTGGACCGTCCGCATGAATCCGTCTCCATCGTCTCCTGAATGACCGGATCTACGCGCTTCGCCACAAGCGCCATAAGATCCTTAAACGGCTGCTTAACGAGCGTGTCAAAGTCTTTCTTGTTGGCGTCGTAGTACTCTTTGGTCGGCGATTCCCGTAGTCCGGCCAGTAGCTCGAAAGCCTTTTGCCGAAAAGCCGGTTTCAGCTCGATCCCCTTTGAAAAAAGCTTTGTCCTGGTATCGCGATCGAACACGGCATCGAAGATGGGCTGAATATGTGTGGGCGAGAAGGCGGTCCCTTTCCACTCTTTATAGTGCTCTCCGACGAGTTTGTAGGATGCCTCAAAGGCTGCTCGCAACTCATCGGACATGTCTTTCACTTCTTCATACGAGTAGATATGAATGCCCATCGCCGGTTCGCCTGCTTTCCGAGAATTGGCGAAGCAGTCCGGCCATGTCGGTTCTCGTTCGACCCTATCGGAAATCAATAGCAGATGGACACCCGGCGTGCGATAATCGCGCGACCAGAAATCGAGCACGAGCCATTGTCCGACGTTCAGTCGCAGCACCTTGCCGTCGCGGTACAGCGGCACGGTAATCGCAACACGTGGATCCTTAGGATGCTCGATGCCCATCAGCCGCATCGCTTCGGCAAGGAAATCCAGCGCCCAGTCGGCCTCCTCCCAGCTCTCGAAGATGTCGGAGAACGGCGAGGCCATCTTTGTGGGACGTGGCAGGTATTTCTTTTCCGCCACCAGCCAGTGGCAGAACATGTCGAACCGTTCAGCATCACTAAATGCTGAATCGTCAAAGCGCCGCCTCATCTCTTCGGCAATCTGCCCGGAAAACTTGCGGCTATCCTGATTTATCCGCGGATAGTCGGTTAGCTGTGCCGAATGGTCGGCGTATGTGAAGTGATTGAGGACCAGAATGGAATTTCGATTGACGAGCATAAAGCGGTCGGACTCGATCGCGTTCAGTAACGGACTCAACATCCCGGCCTGAAATCCCTTCGAGTACTCAAGCTCCGAAAACTGTTTGCAGGCTTCTTCGAGCGCTTCAGAATCTTCGAGACAAGTTTCATAGAAGTGCAGGATCGCTTGCGACACCTTTGGCCAATCCTCAGGTTTCGTCCAACCCGCCGACTCAAACCACTTTTTGACGTCGCCGTTTATGGCCGGCGCAATGCAGATCCAGGCGTTGAAGGATTCGGAAGTAGGCGTCCGGGCGTGAGGCAGCAATTTTCGGAGAACGAGATCGGTGATGTCTTGTCCATCGGCTTTCGCCGATCTCACCTGCTGAAGATTCGATTCTGCCTGTTCGCCAGACGACCTGTAGCTGGTTAGCCAATTCTCGCCTTCAGTCGCCGCATAACCGGCTGCAAACTCATCAAACAAGCCCCAGAAGTCGTCCCACGGGCCTTCCTTCGCATGGTCGGCCACCCAGAGCACGCTCTGAACGTCAATCATGTCCCTGGCACCGTAAGTGTCAAGCTCGTCCAATAATGACTTACCGAGATCAAGAAGGCGCCGATACGTCTCCTCTCCGGCGTCCCCCAACTCGAAGGGATTCCCCAGAAGGTCAAGGAAACGGGCCGTTGCGGTGGGCTTGACGAAGAAATTGGATTCCGGGAATCTGAAGAAGAGCAAATAGCTGGCGAACGTCCATTTCGGCGACAGGCCAAGAGAGCGCTCATA
>CAZIIP010000337.1:0-4065 GCA_964539455.1 uncultured Rhodothermales bacterium | reverse complement strand
GAAGGCATCGTCTCCGGAAAGGCTGAAGACGATCTCCTTGAAACCGCCCTGCGTGCCTTCGGAAGCGCTCATCAACTCGATTTTCCAGCCGTGGTCTTCCGCGTATCGAACATACATTCGGTAGAGATCGCCGACAAAAAGGCTCGCTTCGTCGCCACCGGCGCCGGCACGTATCTCGACGATTGCGCTCTTGCTATCGTCCGGATCTTTCGGTAGAAGTGCGACCTGAACGGCTTCTTCCAGTGCCGGGAGTTTCTGCTCGAGCGCATGGAGTTCGTCCCTGGCCATCTCTTCGAGTTCCGGATCGTCGTCGGCGAGCAGGATCTCCTTGAGGCCCTCGATCTCGGACCGGGCATTGTCGAGTACGGTGAAACCGGAGACGATCTCGGTGTATTCGCGGTGCTTCCGGCCCAGTTCGGCCATTTTTTCCGGATCGGTGGCGACATCCGGTTCGGCCATTCGGGTTGTGATCTCCTGAAGTCTGGCCCTTATTTCTTCAATTTTTTCCGGATCAATCATCCATTTCGGCGTGCGCCGTCCGGTGTCGACAATCCGGACCGGAGGGCTTTTTGTCGTCGTTCCTCTTCAGATACACCAAAACGGTCGTGCGGATCCGTGGCGAAGAGGGGTGAATCAGGAAGTGCTCTCGAGTCCTGGAGCCACTTTGATTCGTTTCTTCACGGCGTTGGCGATTAATGTGACTTGTTCCATCAATTCTGTGAACTGCTCGAAATACAGCGACTGCGGACCGTCGCTCAAGGCCGCCGGCGGATCGGGATGAATCTCGATCATCAGCCCGTCGGCTCCCGCGGCGATTCCCGCGCGGGCCATCGGCATGACCATGTTGCGGAGACCGGTTGCGTGGCTGGGGTCGACGATGATCGGAAGGTGGCTGTTCTCCTTCACCACAGGAACGGCGGCGAGATCCAACGTATTTCTCGTAATCTGTGTAAACGTTCTGACGCCGCGTTCACACAGAATGACATCCGGATTGCCGCGTGAGAGAATGTACTCCGCGCTCATCAACCACTCTTCTACCGTCGCCGAGAGACCGCGTTTGAGCAGTACGGGCTTTCCCGTCGTGCCCAGTTCTTTCAAAAGCGAGTAATTCTGCATGTTGCGTGCACCCACCTGCATAATGTCTGCATACTCGTGCACCAGGTCGATCTGGCCCGTATCCATCACTTCGGTTACGACCTGAAGGCCGTGCCGGTCGGCTGCGGCACGAATCATGACCAGCCCCTCTTTTCCGAGGCCCTGGAAGCTGTACGGCGAGGAACGCGGTTTGAATGCTCCGCCCCGTAGAATGGCACCTCCCTGCTCCGCGATAAAAGCGGCGAGAGATTCGATTTGCTCCTCGCTTTCGATGGAGCACGGCCCCGCCATGACCACGAGTTCGTCACCACCGATCTGTACACCATTCACATCGATGACGGTGTTTTCGGGTTTCCAGGACCGGCTTGCAAACTTGTAGGGCTGGGTAACGCGATAGACCGATGCCACGCCGTCCAGCACCTTGATATGGCGCACATCAAAATCCGGCTTGACGCCTATGGCACCAAGGACTGTCTGGTGCACGCCGCTGGATCTGTGCACATCAAATCCATAGTCGTTCAGCCGTTCAATTACCGCTTCAACTTGGGACTCGTCCGCCCCGGGCTTCATAACAACAACCATGGACTCTCGTACTTGCGCTTTGTGTTAGGGGTAGGCAACCGTGCTTTCGGTTGCGAAAGCGCGGAATATAAAACTTTTCCGCTAATCTAATGGAGGGTAACCATAACGATGATGGTTTCCCGATGCCGGCGTTGAACGACGGTTTGCCGTGCCGGTTCGCACCTATTCAGCTCCACTGCGCGATTGGTAGCGTTCCAGCGTGAATTTCTGACCGAGATAGCGATTCCTGACCTCCGGGTCCGCCGCAAGCTGCTCGGCGCTGCCTTGCGTGAAGATTTTGCCCTCGTAGAGCAGGTATGCCCGGTCGGTAATGGCAAGTGTTTCGTGAACGTTGTGATCGGTGACAAGCACACCGATATCGCGCGATTTAAGTTCGGCCACGAGATGTTGAATGTCTTCGACGGCAATCGGGTCGATGCCTGCAAACGGCTCATCGAGCAGGATGAAACGCGGTCTGGTAGCCAGCGATCGCGCAATCTCGCATCTGCGGCGCTCACCCCCTGAAAGCGTATAGCCTTTGCTCTTCCTGACCGTCTGTAGTCCCAGATCGGTGATCAACTCGTTCACGCGCGCATCGATTTCCTGCTTCGAGATCGATTGGAATTCCAGTACGGCGCGCAAATTGTCCTCCACGGTCAATTGCCTGAATACGGAAGCCTCCTGCGCCAGATAGCTGATACCTAGACGCGCCCGTCTGTACATGGGTAGGCCGGTAAGATCCCGGTCGTCGAGATAAATAGAGCCGGATGTGGGTACCAGCATGCCCACGATCATGTTGAAAGTCGTTGTTTTTCCCGCACCGTTCGGTCCGAGCAATCCGACGCATTCGCCCTGGGAGATTTCGAGGGAAACGTCACTGACTACCTCACGCTTTTTGAAGCGTTTATAGAGGTGTACTGCACGCAATATGGAGGCGCTGCAATCTTGCATTCGACGTCAATCCTTTTCCGGCAAGGTACCGATTCCGGTGCTCTCGGACTCCGGGTCGTCTGTTGGAAATACATGCCGGAGTCGTTCCAGTGCGTGCACGAGCAGGCCTCTGCCGGGTCGCCGGTCCGCCGCCCACCGGAATCCACCCAATTCAAACGCATCCGGAATGGCTTCCGGCTCATAGTACTCCCCTTCTATCCCGCCGAACGCACGGACACTCGCGACGGCACCGTTTTGAAACACCAATCGGATTTCGTCGGCCGACATCGTGACGGCATCTTTCAACCGCCCGGATTCTTCATCCGACCGGAAGTAAATCGCTTCGGCATTCGGTCCCACACGTACCGTCCGAAGGGTATCCCGCTCGAACTTTCCCGTCAGCGAGCGGCCCCTGACCTGCTGGATCCTGCCACTCAATGTGTCCGGACGGGCGATAAATGCCGCACCCACCACATGAAGTGAGTCGGGCCGGCCTCCACGGTTGCCGACCTTGACGGTGTCGCCCGTGATCTGCGTCTCGTTCATCCAGATCACGGGATCGCCGAACCAGCGGACGGTACCACGCTCGGTTGTGGAAGCGTCGGCACCAACTCCGGATATTTGCGCAGGTGCGGTGAAATCTTCCAGGCGTATGAACACAACCGAGTCGGCCACGGAAGCAAGCCCGCTCTGCCAAATTTCGACGCCACCCCAAGCTAAAATGGACTCTCTCCCCTCTTCCGACGTTCCCGTAAGATGCGCAGAGCGGACGACGAGCGTATCCGATCCGCCGGCATCATTTTCGACGCGCAACATGACGGGTTCGCCGGAGGCATGGGTCTGACGGTTGTCGCGCTCGTGTCTTACGCGGTCTCCTGCCAAATACGTCCATAGTTGCCGGCTGTCCGTACGATCTCGTTGCACCGCGTTCACATTGCCGGTGGCATCCGAAACGGCCGTTTCACGGAAGTGTTCGAGCGAGTCCGACCACAAGGATAGATCGTCCTGCTCCAGCACGACGTTTCCGAAAAACCGTGCCCGCTTCTCTTCCGTCCAGTATTTCCCTTTTTCGCTCACGAGAACGGAGATACTATCGACAAGACGCACGCCCCGGACGAAATCGGCCGTTTTCTCCTCGGCATCGTACAGTGTGACCGGTGCCGTCAGCACCACCTGGCCGTCCGACAGCCGGACATCACCGGACGCAAATCCTCTTTTCGCGTCTCGTTCGTAGACCACTTCGTGAGCAGTCAAGGTGTCCGACGCATCAACGATGGTCACTTCTCCGACAAAATGGACGCTGTCCCCATAGCTCACCGCATTCTTCGCCCAGATCCGCGTTTCCCGGCTCTCCAGGTGAACCCCTCCCGACAAGCGCACGATCTCGAGACCCTCCGTGACCTCCCGCGCAACGCGGTTGGCTTCCAGACAGACCTGGTCCTCTCCCGTCCCGGTGCAATCGACGATAATCTGACCGGA
>CAZIIP010000336.1:0-4118 GCA_964539455.1 uncultured Rhodothermales bacterium | reverse complement strand
ATTGATCGGCAGCAATCCTGCGAACGGATCGTCACGCGGCTGATCGCCCGTCTCCGGATCGATCGAGGTAAAGACCCAGAACGCCTCCCCGGACAGCACGTCGATACTGTCGCCGGAAAACACGTTGCCCGGCACGACTACGTTTTCCACACGCAGATCGGCAAACGGTGACAGCGTGACATCGACCTCGGCAGCGGTCGTGTTGTTCGCTTCATCGCTTTCATCGAGCCGGTCTGATTTCCGGTCGGGTGCATCGGCGAAAACCTAAATGTATTGCGTGCCCTGAATGCCCTCGGGTAGTGTGACGGTCTGTGTGTTGGTGTACTGCTGACCGGCCTCAAGGAAACTCAGGTTCTGAAAACGGCCGATAGAAGTTGCCTCGTCAGGTACAAAGGTGGATGATTCGGAGACAAACACCTCGTCATACCATGCCGGCACATTCGTGCCGCCGTTTTCGCTGAATCCGAGTCCTCCTTCGTCTTCTTCTCCGAAACGGGAATCCCAGCGGCCCTGGAGGTCCGGTTGGGCGAAGGCAGTGATCGAAATGCCGGTGACAAAAAGGAATGCAACGGCCGTTCACAGGCCTGAAATGGTAGCTTTGTGCATCGATCTGAAAGCGGATTGCTGGACGCGGGTACTGACGACTTCAGTAGCGTGAAGTGCGATTAGCCGCGGAAATCCCGCGTGCGTCCGGTGTAAGGCAAAAACTCGAACTGGATGATTTTTTGAATGGAACGGGTGACGAACTGACGAACATCCAGGGGCCGTCTTAAGGCCGATGCCGAGGCAGAAAGGAATCAATGTATGTGCACATCCAATTCACAGAAGGGGGGGATAAGTTTCGAGAGGCATCAATACTTGGCGCACGAATGGACTCGGCATTGCAATAGCGCTCCACTGATGGAACTTCCGGTAGTGGAACAGTCAGATAGTAGAAATGAAGAAAGCGCCCAACCCGGTTTCGAAAATATGTCGCACTGTCCTTACGATCATGCGGCGAACGGTATTGTAAACCGGTTCATGAGACACCCCTGATGTTTTTCCTGTTCGGGACCAAGTCCAAAGAGAAGTCGATCGGCCGTGGCGAGTTCTGGTGCCCGAATTGCCGGGCACGCCGGCCTTATCAGTTGAAGGAGATACGCCGCGTCGGGACGGTCTACTTCGTGCCGATCCTGCCGATGGACAAACAGGGGGAATTCGTAGAGTGTGAGGTCTGCGGTGAGGCGTTTAAAACGCGTGTGCTTTCGCGCACGTCGTAGGCAGGATGCTGAAGACGCCCTTTTCGGCTTTGCTACCCCTCACCGGGATCAGGGCAGAGCGCTTCGCCGACACGTCACTCGTTCCTACTTCCTCTCGTACTTCGGCCAGAATGCCCGCTTCCGCGCGTGGAGCGAGCGCAACTCCTCGAAATAGTAGACATGCGGCATGAGATCTCGCCAATCGGAGATTTCGGACGCCAGTGCATCGAGTTTCTTGAGATATCGGGCGCCGTGGTTGTAGGCCTTGCTGTTGGTGTTGTTCAAAATGTCTTCGAGTAGCGCCCTGTAGACGATCGTCGCCGCCAGCCGGCAGCCGCACTCCTCGAGTCGTTCCGCCAGCGGCTTCAGACCATGGTACCACCCGCCGGAGATCTGTTCTCTTCTGTCGTATACGTATGACTCAGCGAGGGCGGACTGTCCGGTGTAGAGCATGAAATTCAGGCCCGTGTAATCGTAGGTCGGCTCGGCTACAATCGTGGCTACCGCGCCGGCGACGACGGATTCCCGTTCGGATTCTCCGATAATCGAAAGGAGTCTGGCCAGCGAACGCTCGTCCCGGTGCGCACGGAACTGACGCCACGCAACCTCTGCCTGGCGTTCCGTGTCACCGAGGTCACCATAGATGTTGAACAGGAGGCCATCCCGTTCGTGAGAGTGAAATGTGGACGATTCCGGGATCCGTGAGATCCACTTCAATGCAGCTTCGAGATCGCCGACATCCAGATGGGCTTTCCCGATTTCGAGGACATCCGGCACTGTCAACGTATCTCGCGTGGTGATCCGTGTTTGTTCGAACAGGTGCAAATCGCCAATCTGGCGCGCAAGGCTTTCGACGTAAGCAAGGTGGTCGCTCCGGTCGAACGGAGCGCTGTTCTTCTCCTCGGCGAGGGCCTGAAAATGCGCGATCAGGCTGCGGACCATCGGTTCCGGCAGGACCTCTGCCGCCTTATGGACCAGAATATCGCGGACGCAATAGTTGTTGACCGCGATGAGTTCGAGAATCAGTTCGGCGATTTTCTGTTTGTCGTCGCATTTCGAGCCGAAGGATACAAATAGATCACCTGCATCGAAGCAGTAGACATCACCGATGCTTCCGCTGGAGTCGTCGCATCGCTCGAAGATGCTCTTGTCGGTTCGGAAGAATTCCGCCACGAGTTCGATGCCGATGCAGGGATCGTCAACGGCCGACTCGAGGTCCTCCAGCAACGCGCTGAGTTTCCGTGAGAAGCCGAATGATTCACCGTACTTGATAAAGCGGTCAGCCCTTTTGAGGGCCGCCAGTTTGGATCGAAATGTCTTAATCCGTTCGTCGGGCGTGGCAAGCAATCGGTCTACCAGGTCATCGGCATCTTCGTTTCGCTCTGCCAGACGGAGCAGCGCATCGGCCAGACGTTCGGCGCCAAGATCGAGGAGACGTTGCTTTTTCGATGTGGTCATATGGTCGGGATCGTTGCCGGCGGGTGGGTAAATCGTTCGAAACGGGATCCGTCCGGTTGACGGACAACGGTGACGACCAGAGGATAAGCATGAACCAAATTGCGATGGCTCAGCCGGCTTCCACCCGGCAAAACTTCATCTTAAGTTGATTCATCCGGTTGAAGCCCAAATGACCGTCGTGCTGGAGACGCCCAACAACAACGCCCGGGGCGACGCCGATACGCTCGGCAAACGAGAGAATCGTTTCCAAAATGCATTTAATGATCGCGTCCATATGCATTTATCAGTCCGCTCATCACACAAATCCGTTGGAACAGGCAACGGGAGAAATAATTGTCGTCGGCGGTGCCCCGGTCAGGATAGCAGTCTATCAAAGATGCTGCCAATTTGACCTGTTCGTTGCACGTGACACCTGTTGTTGCGACGAATCCCGTTGCTGCTGGAGAGCAAACCTGCCGGCAGGAGAGGAGATGCACATACGTGAATCCAACTGCTTATGCTATGTGTCTTGGAACCGTTGTGTTGAGAATTGAAACAGTCGGTGAAACCCATTGTTGGCAGTGCATGAACCGAACAGAGACATTTGAACGGCAATGATTGGATTTGATCGCATAACATTTGATCCGGAGGTCATGGCCGGAAGGGCGTGTATTCGAGATACGCGCGTTACGGTCTCACTGATCATCAATCTTATTGCCAACGGGATGACGACCGATGATATCATTGACGCGTATCCCTATCTGGAGAAGCAGGATATCTCGGAGGTGTTACGCTATGCTGCCTGGTTGGCTGACGAATCGATAGCTGCGACTGCATAGGAGCTACGTCATGCGGTTCCTTGCGGACATGGGTATCTCTTCTCTTCTCTTCTCTCGCCGTCAAGGCACTCGTCAACAAGGGATTCGATGCTGCACACCTCCAGTCTCGTGGATTGCGCAAGTTGGCTGATCCTCATATTCTTGGTCTCGCGCAGCAGGAGCAGCGTATCTTATTGACGCATGATCCGGATTTTTCTGATCTCGTCGCAGCTACCTCGGGTGAGTTACACAGGGTCGTAGTCTTCCGTCTCAGGGATATGCGTCCCGACAACGTCATTCGACACATCCTCCTTCTCCTGGATAGATATAAGAAGGAATTGACGAACGGCGCAATTTTCAGCATCACTGAGGAGCGCATTCGATTCAGGCTCCTTCCTTTGCACGGTGAAAAGATCGCATTGGATGATTGATGACGTCAGTGTCGATTCCACAGCCATTTTGCCCCTCGATCGAATCACAGCTGACCCTCGAAAATGAAGCGGAAAGCCTTTCAGCCCTTCGACTCCCCCGGATTGAAAACATTCGGAATCGGGGATGCTCAGGGTAAACTGCTCGGGGAATCAATATCGGGGGTGCCGCAACAGGGGCACAGCCTCGAGCAGGT
>CAZIIP010000335.1:0-4134 GCA_964539455.1 uncultured Rhodothermales bacterium | reverse complement strand
CAATTCCGAGGTCCACGGCAGGCTCTTCCAACCGCACACCGCCGGCAACGTTGATGAAAACATCCTGGGAAGACACCTGGTCACCCACCCGTTTTTCGAGCACGGCGAGCAGCATTTGCAACCGTCTGCCGTCAAAACCCGAAGCCGTTCGCTGCGGCGTGCCATATCCCGCAGGTGAAACCAGCGCCTGCACCTCGACCAACAGCGGCCTGGTACCTTCGAGGGTGCAGACGATAACCGAACCGCTAACGGTCGTCTTGCGTCGGCCGATAAAAATCTCACTGGGATCGGTGACCTCGCGCAAACCGGCAGTGTGCATGTCGAACAGTCCGATTTCATTGGTTGAACCGAACCGGTTTTTCACGGCGCGCAAAATGCGGTAGGTGTGATGCCGTTCACCCTCGAAATACAAAACGGTGTCCACCATATGCTCGAGCACCCTGGGTCCGGCGATCGCCCCATCCTTGGTGACATGACCGACAAGAAACGTAGCACATCCTTTTCGCTTTGTCACATCCAGAAGCGCGGCCGCACTCTCCCGAACCTGGCTCACCGAACCCGGGGCGCTCGAGAGTTCCGGACGATAAACGGTCTGGATGGAGTCTACGACGACGACGACCGGACGCACATCCTCTATGGCTGCGAGTATTTCTTCCAGATTGGAAGCCGCCAGAAGAAACAGGTCGGCCGAGTCGATCCCGAGGCGCCGGGCCCGCATCTTGACCTGCCGCACCGACTCCTCTCCGGTTACATATAGCATAACGGTTTCAGGATAGTAGCGCGCCAATTCGGTCATCAGCGTGCTCTTTCCGATACCGGGATCTCCGGCAAGAAGAACCAACGAACCACGCATGATGCCGCCGCCCATCACTCGGTCGAATTCGCTCACGCCTGAGCGCAGGCGCGGCTGTTCGTCCAACGCGACCTCACCAAGTCTGGTAGCGCGGATACGTGATGCGTGCGATGCCCCGGCCGCCCTTCCTCTACCCGACGGCTCGCGAACCTCTTCTACGAAACTGTTCCATTGCCCGCACGACGGGCACTGCCCCATCCAGCGAACGGCCTCATTCCCGCACGACTGACACACGTAAATACGCTTCGATTTTGCCATATGGATCCGGATGAAAGATGAATCGCACGTATATCTAAGGAAGTAGCTATCAAGATACATGCGATGCCGCCACGAAAACCGGGCTTCCGTCAAGCAGGTCGACGCCGTACACCGGCCACAATTTCTTCTATGTAGTCGGCTGCATCTTCTTCATGCAGTCGGCGTACCTTAGCAGGATATGCTCAGTGTGATAACACAGTTGTTCAACAGGTTTTTCGGCGAGGTAGGCCGGTACGGAATGCTCATGTGGCAGTCGGTCCGGTCGATCCACGAGTTCGGTGCCTACCGAAAGAACCTGTTTGCTCAAATGGTGGAGATCGGCGTGGATTCGTTGCCGATCGTTATGCTCACAGCCGTCTTTTCCGGAGCGGTGACCACGGTCCAAACGGCGTACCAACTGGTTTCCCCCTTCATTCCGCCGCGCATTATCGGAGGAGTGGTGGTCCCTTCGATCATCCTTGAGTTGGGTGCCATTACGACGGCACTCGTGCTGTCCGGACGCGTCGGAGCCCGAATTGCCGCCGAACTGGGCACCATGAACGTGACCGAACAGGTAGACGCACTGGAGGCGATGGGTCTAAACTCGGTAGCATACCTGGTTGTGCCGCGCGTCGTCGCCGGTGCCATCATGTTTCCGGTGTTGTACGTCGCGGCGTGTTTCGTGGGTATCACGGGCGGCGTCGTTGCCGGTGAACTCGGAGGGTACCTGCCCGCCCAGGAATTTCTCGACGGCGGTCGGGAGTTTTTCAAGCCGTATGACGCGTTCTTCGGCTCCGTCAAGGCGCTCGTATTCGGCTTTTTGATCACCTCTATCTCATGTGCAAAAGGCTATTTTACGACCGGTGGCGCTGAAGGTGTGGGGCGCAGTACCACCCAGGCAGCCGTTACGAGTTGCGTGATGGTACTGCTGGCTGACTACGTGCTGGCGCTGCTGCTACTCTAGCAAAGGGCAAAGAGATTCATGATTGAAGTTCGAGAGCTGTACAAGGCCTTTGAAGATAAACAGGTGCTGTCAGATGTATCCCTTCAAATTGATGAAGGCGAAACATTTGCCGTCATCGGGCAGTCCGGATCAGGGAAAAGTGTGCTGATGAAACACATCATCGGTCTACTGAATCCCGATCACGGCAATGTGTACGTAGACAACGTGAATATTCATACGCTACCCTACAGTGACCTTCGCAAACTGCGGCGCCGGTTCGGTGTCCTGTTTCAGGGAGGTGCATTGTTCGATTCGATGACCACGTTCGAAAACATCGCCTTCCCGATGCGGATGTTCGCAAAAATGACGGAAGAGGGAATCAACGAGCGGGTGATGGAATGTCTCGATCTGGTGCACATGCCCGAAGCAGCGAACAAGACGACTGCGGAACTGTCCGGCGGCATGAAAAAGCGTGCAGCGCTCGCCCGCGCTATCGCTTTGAGCCCCGACTACATTTTCTACGACGAACCGACCAGCGGTCTCGATCCGCAAACTTCCCGCACCATTAACGAACTGATCAGCGCGCTGGCCGATTCACTCAACATCACCAGCGTGGTCATCAGTCACGACATGCATTCGGTCTTGTCCATAGCGGATCGGATTGCGTTTATCCACGAAGGGCGCATTCATTGGTCGGGATCCGTGAACGATCTTCACAATGCGATCGATAAAGAACTGCTGGACTTCGTGAAGGCAAGCGAGTATCAGATTGGAAGTACCGGTGCGGGCGATTCACCCGACCCAGTATCATAGACCCCCAGACCTGTGAATTTTCATAACTCGGTTAAGGTAGGCGTGACCATTGTAGCCGCACTGGTCATTCTCATTTTCGGTGTCAGGTACCTCGAAGGAATCCCTCTTCGCGGAACGTATCCTCTCTACACGGAATTCCCGCGTGTGGACGGCCTGCTGCCCGGCAATAGCGTCCAGATCAGCGGTGTGTCCGTTGGAACCGTTACCGAGGTAGGACTCAACCAGGAAACGCAACGAGTGCGCGTGGACATGCAAATCAACCGGGGCATCGTCATTCCGGAGGGCACAACTGCCGAGCAAAGCGGTCTGAGCGCCATCAGCACCGTTAGCGTGTCGTTCGATCCCGGGCCGTCGGATAATCCGCCCATTCCGTCAGGCGGTTACGTGCCGGCACAGAATAAACCGGATCTATTCACGACGCTGGTCGATCGCGTAGACTCGACCCTGATCGGAACCACCAGGACGTTCCAGGAGATGGCCGAGTTGCTGCAGGAGCCGACGAGTGACTTGCGGGAGACGCTGACCTCCGTCGCGAATCTGACCGACGACCTCGCAAAGACGCTGAACAGTGAACGGCGGCGTATCTCTAACATTCTAAAAAACGTAGAGGGCTTGACGGGTCGTGTGGACACGCTTGCGGCCTCCGGCAAAGATTCACTGGACGTGCTCATGGGTGAGGCGAACCGGTCGCTGGAGGAGGTACAAGCCGCACTCGAACAGGTCAACCGCCTCGGTCTTTCGCTCGACCGCGTCCTGATAAAAATCGATACGGGTCAGGGAACGTTGGGCTTGCTCGTCAACGACGAGAACGTATACAGAAATCTGGACTCCACCCTTGTAAACCTGAACCGGCTACTGGTCGATTTCCGTACCAATCCCGAACGCTATCTTAAAGAGCTGAAAATCGTAGACCTTTTGTAGCACACCGGAAAACAACCTGCGACGCAACCCATGCCGACCTATCAGGATGCACTGGACCTGTTTCACGAATGGACGAAAAGCGATGGCCTGCGCCGGCATGCTTACGGCGTAGAAGCGGCCATGGCGCTATACGCCGAAAAATTCGGTGAAGACGTCGAACGCTGGCGCATGGCGGGCCTGCTTCACGATATGGATTACGAAAAGCATCCGACCCTCGAGGAACATCCTTATATAGGCGTAGACACCCTCCGGGCGAAAGGTTATCCCGAGGACGTTCTGCAGGCGATCCTCGGACATGCGCATCACACCGGCGTCGAGAGGACTACACTGATGGCAAAAACGCTCTTTGCCGTCGACGAGTTGTCCG
>CAZIIP010000334.1:0-4167 GCA_964539455.1 uncultured Rhodothermales bacterium | reverse complement strand
GCATCCTGGAAAGCGCCCATCTCAATACGCGATGTATCGAAAACGACGCGTGGATCTTCGCCGTTGTCCACACGATCGAGGAGCCGGCGAAGCGACAGCAGGTCACCACGATGAGGATTCCCCGAGGCGAGATCAGACTTGTACATATATTCGATCGCGCGGGCATAGAGTTCCACCACCTCCGATTCACCTTGCTGCAAGCGATTTGCGAGGCGGTTGGTGTACCACAACGATCCGACGGCGATGGCCATCGCCGCCAAGATGAGACCCAGTTTCAGATTGATACCCCAGCGATAGGCATTCATGGGATCACGACCGGCTCTTAATGCTCCGTCCGGTTCGCGCGTCTGCTCCCTGCCTTCCGGAACGGTCAGTCGTGTCCCAGTAATGAAATCGTCTGCGACCGGCGAGGCCCGACCGATACGAGGTTGACAGGTACGCCAACGAACTCGGACAAAAATTTGAGGTATTGAATGGCGTTCTCCGGCAGATCCGCTGCAGTCTCGGCGGCCGAGATGTCTTCGCTCCAGCCGGGAAGCGCCTCATAAACAGGTTCTACTTCTACGAGCGTTTGCGTCTCGGAGGGAAATCTCTTGAGCAATTTGCCCTTGTGGTTATAAGCGGTCGCCACATTGATCTCCGGCAGGCCCGTGAGCACATCCATCTTGGTTATGGCCAATTCGGTCATCCCATTAATCGTTGCTGCGTAGCGAAGTGCCACCAGATCAATCCAACCGCATCTGCGCGGTCTTCCCGTGGTCGCCCCGAACTCCGAGCCCATCCGGCGCAATTCGTTGCCCTTTTCGTCTGACAATTCCGTCGGAAAGGGGCCGTTTCCGACACGCGTACAATAGGCTTTTGAGATCCCTATGATGCGTTCCACAGCAGTCGGCGGTATGCCCAGCCCGGTGCAACACCCTCCGACGGAGGGATTGCTCGAGGTTACATACGGATAGGTACCAAAATCCACATCGAGCAATACACCTTGTGCTCCTTCGGCCAGCACGCGTTTTCCCTCCGCCAATGCCTCGTTCAGATAGTCACTCGTGTTCGTGATGAACGGATCCACCATCCGATCGAAAGTCGCATACTCGTCGACGATGGCATCCACATCCAATTCCTCGGCATCATATACCGACCGCAACATCAGGTTTGTTTCCTCCGTCGCCGCTTTCAGCTTTTTCCGCAGCGTATCGCGATCGAGAAGATCGACCACGCGTATTCCCGTGCGAGCAACCTTGTCTACATACGCCGGTCCTATCCCACGGCCCGTCGTGCCGATGGCGTCGCTTTCCCTATAGCGTTCCTTGGCCGCATCCAGCTTTTTGTGATACGGCATTATCAGATGCGCATTGTGTGAGATCAGCAACCTGTTTTCGGGTTCAAAACCCTCATCGCGCACCACTTTCAACTCATCGAGCAAGGCGACGGGGTCGATGACGACGCCATTGCCGATCACGCAAGTGACGTCCTCATGAAATATTCCGCTCGGAATCAGATGCAAAATGACGGTCTTGTCTCCCCATGAAACGGTATGACCTGCATTTGCTCCGCCCTGATAGCGGGCGACGATGTCGATTTCTCGGCTCAGCCTATCGACTATTTTTCCCTTGCCTTCGTCTCCCCATTGGGCGCCGATGATCACTGTAACAGGCATTATTTGATCTCCTATGCGATGCTGGTTGTCCTTGGTGTGCCGCGTAATGTATCGCAAACGCGGGAAGGGCGGCGAGGGAAACCCCGCCGCCCTTTGTATGCTCTTGGTTTATCACCCCCGGGCAAAGTGGCTTCACGAAGAGGCGTGTTCCTATTCGTCGTAGCTGGCAACGGCCTCTTCGACCGTGTCGTAACTCTTGAATACAGTGATCAGTTTGGTGATCATCAGCAGCGACATAATCCTGTCTGCCACATTCGTCAGTCGAAGATCTCCGCCAGCGTTCCTCATGGTTGTCATGGCGCTGATTAGCATACCCAGACCACTGGAATTCATAAACTTGACCTTACTCAAGTCGACCACAACGTTTTTCTTGCCCTGGTCCTTCAGCTCATGGAGCTTGTCGAGTAGGTTGGCACCGTCCGGCCCACCCATTACGTTCCCCTTGAGCTCGATGGTGACGGCGTTGTAGTGCTCTGCGACCTTGAAGTTCATCTTTTCGATCTGTTTTGAGGGAGCGCGCCCGCTCGGCTATGATCGGCGTCGGGCTTTGCTCGTACGTGTCCTTAGTTCCACAACCACCGGAGCGGCCACAAAAACGGACGAATAGGTGCCGATCAAAATACCAACAATCAGTGCAAAAGCAAACCCGCGAAGCACCTCGCCGCCCGCCAAAAACAGCACCACAACGACAAACAGCGTGGTTAACGAAGTAATGACGGTGCGACTGAGCGTGCTGTTGATCGACTTGTTTATAACCTTCTCATATTTCTCGGTTTTGAAGATCGACAGGTATTCCCTGATACGGTCGAATACCACGACCGTGTCGTTGAGTGAGTAACCGACAATCGTGAGAAAAGCCGCGATGATCGACTGGTCGATATCGAGGGAGAATGGTGCGACGAACCGGGCAAGGGAGAATACGCCGAGTGTGATGGTGACGTCATGGGCGATGGCAGCGACGGCACCGAGGCCGAACCGCCATTCAAACCGGACGAGTATGTAGAGGAAGATCACCACGAGAGAAAACAGCACCGCCAAAACGGCGCCACGTTTCAGGTCTTCCGCGAACCTAGGTCCCACACTGTCGGTGGCAAGGACTTCCGGATTCGAGTCCGGGAATGCTTCTCCAATAATGGTGAGTATTTCGGTCTCCTGCTCACTGATATCCCCGCCGACCTGTGATGACCGCACGAGCACGGTATTTTCGTTACCAAATGTCTTTGCCTCCGTCGGCGAGCCCAAACCCGTGGTGAGTGCGTCGCGCATGTCGGTGACGGTCACGGGCACATCGGTCTCGATGATGAATTCTGTTCCACCCAGAAAGTCGATTCCCAGCTGGAAACCCTGGGTAAATATGGACACGATGCTAACGATCAGCAACACGGCGGAAAAGACGTAGCCTTTCTTCCGCAGGTTGACGAAGTCAACATCGATATTCTGAAGAATCCGCATTTTTTTGTGGCGCTACGGCCGGTTTTTTTATCTGTTCTCATGAATCGTGCATTCTCTCCGCTAGCCGACGGATACCGATTTGCGCTTTTCCGTGACAAGCCAGTCGAAGACGATTCTTGTGACGAAAATTGCCGTAAAGAGCGAGGCGACGATTCCCGCCATCAGCGTAACGGCGAATCCCTGTATGGGACCACTGCCGAATGAAAACAGGATTGCTGCGACAAGGAAAGTGGTGATATTGGCGTCCAGAATCGCAGAGAGCGCATTGTCGTACCCGCCGGCGATCGAGGCGCGCATGGTTTTTCCGGTCGATTGTTCCTCTCTGATACGCTCAAATATGAGCACATTTGCATCGACGGCCATACCGATCGTCAGAACGATACCTGCGATTCCCGGTAGGGTCAATGTTGCATCAAACCCTGCCAGAATGCCGAAGATGAAAATGATATTCAGTAACAACGCGAGGTCGGCAATCAGACCGGCCGACCGGTAGTAGAGAAACATAAAGACGCACACGAACACCAGGCCGATCACGAGCGACAGGGTTCCGGCACGGATAGATTCGGTGCCGAGACTGGGACCGACCGTTCGCTCCGCCACGATATCCACGGGAGCGGGCAGCGCACCGGATTTGAGCAGCGTCACGAGGTCCTGTGCCTCCTCCTGTGATTCGAGACCACTGATGGCCGTCCTTCCGAAAGGAATTTTCTCGTTTATTCGCGGATAGGAGTAGGTCACCTTGTCCATGAGGATGGCAACCGGTTTCCCCACGTTTGCTCCGGTTAACCGCGACCACAGTCGTGTGCCTTCGGAATTCATCGTCATTGAAACTTCGGGCTCGTTGGTGAACTGGTCGAATTCCGTGGTGGCGTCGACGATCACATCCCCTTCCATTTCGATGGTCCGGCGAACTGCGAGCGCCTCGTGCAGATCTTCGCCTTCTTCGGTTTGACCGATCGGTGAGGAGGACCATGACAACATCATATCATCGGGCCATTGGTTGGCCACCTCGGGTGCAAAAAGCAGGTCTCTGGCGACTGCAGTATCCGCAACTTCGC
>CAZIIP010000333.1:0-4221 GCA_964539455.1 uncultured Rhodothermales bacterium | reverse complement strand
CCCCGATCCCTTGCCCGTGACCGTCGCCTTACCCGATCCCCGATCCCGTGCCCGTTCGCTAGCGCGATCCCGTGCCCTCCTCAATGATGACATACTGCCGCGAGGGAATCTCGTAGAAGCGATCCGTATGACCTGAAATCCATTCCACGATCACCGAATCGACTACGGTCGCCTCGCCGAGGCCGATGTGCAGCCTCGGATCGTTGTAGCTGAGATAACTCGTCGCCCACTGGTTGATCGCGGTTTGAAAGGACCCCCCGGTGTGTACGGTCACGCGGGCACCCACTGCAGATGCCGGTCCCCCTGCGCCAACGAGTTGAAAACCGATCCAGTCGTTCCTGTTGCCGCCGTCGTTTCGCAACAGGACGGGACGGCCGTCGAGGTCGACGTGTGAAACGATCAGGTCGCGGTCGCCGTCGTTGTCGAAGTCCCATACCGCGGAGGTGCGGCCGGAGCGCAGTGTCGTGAAATAGGGCGCCAGCTCCGGACCGACATTCGTGAAGTGTGCGTCGCCGTCGTTCTCCAGGAGCAGAGGAGGTTGCAGAATAAGCTCCTCGGCTGTGCCGTTGGCGGCAAACACGTCGAGGTCCCCGTCGTTGTCGAAGTCGAACAGTGCGGCGGCCCACTGACCTTTTCCTTCGAAATGCCCGGCGATGCCGGAAACCCGGGTAATGTCTTCAAACGCGCCGCTGCCGGTGTTGCGATACAGGGCGCCATATCTCAGATCTGTAACGAGCAGGTCGATGAATCCGTCGCCGTCAACGTCGCCGATCGAACCGTGCATCGAGCCGGTCGGGTGGCCGGTATCGTTGACGACGACACCGGTCTGCTCCGCGACCTCCGACCACGATTCTCCGTCGTTTCGGAAGAGGTAATTCGTCTGGTGGTCGTTCCCCTGAAACAGATCCAGATCACCATCCGCATCAAAATCATAGACGGTCAAGCCCATGCACTTCGCGTCCGGGTAATAGAAGCCGACCTCTTTTGTCACGTCCCCGAACCGACCGTCCTCGGTCTGCCGATAGAGCTGCGATGCCTGTCCGCGGTACTCGTTCGGGTGCGGCATCATGTCGGGAGCGCCCGGGGATACGTAATCGGGATCGAAGGCGAGAAAATTGCAGACGGAAATGTCGGTCAAACCATCCCTGTCATAATCCCAAAAAGTGGCTCCTGCGCTCCATTTGGTGAAGCCGTTCAGTGTTTCCGGTCCTTCCAGACCCAACTCGGCCGTGACATCTTCGAACGTGCCGTCACCCCTGTTTCGAAAAAAAACGTTTGGTCCGTAATTAACGAGATACAGGTCGGTGTCACCGTCTCCGTCGTAGTCGAAGGCGCCTCCTGACATGCTCCAGTGATAATCCAGGATACCGGCCTCCCCGGTTACGTCTTCGAAGGTGCCGTCGCCCTTGTTTCGATAGAGTGCGTCCGGCGTGTTGGCGTAGGTAATGCCGGTGGAGTCGCTGATCCCGGGCAGGTAGGTGCCGTTCAGCAGGAGCAAGTCCAGCAGACCGTCATTGTCGTAGTCGAAAACGGTAACTCCCGAACCGCTGCTCTCGAGGATGTTCTGATAGGTAGAGTCTCCAAACGTGTACCGAAAATCGATGCCGGCTTCCTGTGTGACGTCGGTGAATCGCAGCGGTTGTTCGTCGCGGCAACCGAAAAGGAGGCCCGTCGTGACGGCAACGAAAAGCACGATCGGTAAGCGGGTCGAGGCGGTACGGTAACGGAACGCACGTGACCGGCATTCGTCCATATCCGGGTGCGCGATAAAGTGTCGCGCGATAAGTGCCTTGCAATCGCGTGCAGTCACAAGATGTATTGGGCTGCCGGTGTTCACGAGCGAAATAGGATGGTCAGGCCGGTCCTACTCCGGGAATGCCTCCGCCGTTTCGCTGGTCTAACCTATAATCACCCCCGGGGTCGCTTTAGGACAAAAATTCAACAAGGCCGAACAATCGTCCCATGATACGCAACCGCTTTGCTTCCGCGCTGATTTTGGTTCTTTGTGCTTCGACGGTACTGTCCGCCCAGCGACCGAACCGCTCCGATCGCCTGCCCGACCCTGTGGAACAGCGGGTCGCGCGGGTGACGCACCAGTTGATACGTGAACTGGGAATAAACCGGGCTTCGATGACACGGAGCGGGTCAACACGGTACGCCGTGCAGAGCGATTCGTCTACCGGAAGTATCAGCGGTACGGTTACGGGAATCGATGCGACCTCCGATCGTCGCGTGCGGGTATGGGCATTCAGCACGGATTCCACATCCGCTGATTCGGCGTCGATAGCTTCGGGTACGGTGCAGGACGACGGCTTTTACGTGATATCCGACTTGGCCCCCGGGACCTACGTCGTGGCGGCAAGGGCAGGTGGATACGAAACGCAATTTTTCGATCACGTCGACGAAGCGGCGCTTGCCACGCCGGTGGAAGTGTTGGCGGGTGCGACAACACCGGAAATCAATTTTGATCTGATGCCCTGGTCCGCGGGCGACGGCGCGATCAGCGGTCGCGTCGTGGACGAGGTGACCGGGGAGCCGATTGCGTCTGCCAAGATCGTCGCCATTCCCGGAAACGCCGGGTTCTGGTGGGGAACGGCCCAGTCGGACGAAGACGGCAACTATCTCATCACGGGACTGCCCGATGGACACTTTCTCGTCGAAGCGCGGGCACGAGGCTATCTCTCTCAGTATTTCGACCACGCCGACCGGATTCGCGAAGCCGATCCGGTAAAGGTGACCGAACCGGATACGACGACCGGAGTCGATTTCTCGCTTGAAGCAGGTGGCCGGATTACGGGCCTGGTTACCGATGAGGCGGGAGATCCGGTGGAAGGGGTGCATGTTTTGGCAATGCCATGGATCTCCTGGACACCGGGCGACGAGTGGGCGGTGACTGTTCCCGGCGGTCCTGCACATGCTGTTTCGGATGAAGAGGGCAGCTATGCGCTGGAGGGGCTGGACACGGGTTCGTATGTGATTTCGGCTACCGTTTCGCTGCCGTTTTACCATTATCAGATTTTCTATGAGGATGCTCAGCGGTTTGCGGATGCGACGCCGGTATCCGTCGACCGAGGCGAGACGGTCAGTGATATCGACATGACCGTCGTGCTGCCCGAGGGATACGGATCGATTGCCGGGCATGTGGTGGATGCCGACAGCAATCCGGTGACCGATGGGTTGGTGTGGGCATTCACAGACTGGGACTGGCCGTGGGTCTCCGACGCAGACAGTGGCGGCTTCTTCGAAGGCCCCCTCCCGTCTCCCGCTTTTGGTTTCCCCGTGCCGCTCGAGACCGACGGTTCGTACGAGTTTACGTCTCTTCCCATCGGAGAATATCTCGTGGCCGTCGAGACGTTTGACGGGCAGTGGCCGATGTTCGTGTGGTATCCCTCGACGTTATCCCGGGACGCGGCCGAGGCCGTACCGGTTGCCGCCGACTCGGTGTCCGGCGGAATCGACATTCAACTACCATCCTTTGACGGCGTGATCGCCGGGACGGTCAAAACGCCGGATGGTGTGCCCATTCCGAATGCCACCGTCTCGGCAACCACGCGCCGGTTCGGCTCCGTCGTCCGCAATCACGCGACAACCGACTCCACGGGTGCATACGAGATCACCGATCTTCCAGACGATTCCTATTACGTCTCTGCATTTGCCTGCAGCTTCCTTACGTGTGAAACAAGGTGGTGGCCGGATGCCCGACGGCCTTTCGATGCCGAACCTGTTCACATCGTAGATGGAATATCCTCCGAACCCTCGGTCGATTTCGTCCTGCCGCTGCGAATCGGTTCGGGCCGTATTTCAGGCGTCGTCACGGACGAAGCGGGTGCGCCGCTGGCAAACTCCTTTTTGTCGGCATTCAGGGCGGATCCATCCACAAACGGCCGCGTGCATAGCGGTTGGGCCCAAACCGACAGCACGGGTGCCTATACCATTCAGCAATTGCTTGAGGGCTCATACATCATTCAGGCAACCTATTTCTCGGCCGATTCGATGGGGATGGAGTGGTATGACGACGTCGGGAAAAAAGAAGACGCAACGCCGGTTTCGATCGACACCGGTGAACATGCGAATGGAATCGACTTTGCGCTGGACGTCAGACCGCTGTTTGGAAGCATCAAGGGAACGGTCGTCAATGCGGAGACGGGATCTTTGATCGAACGTGGCTACGTCGTGGCTGGGGCGCCCTACCTGGATCGTGCATTCCGTGCCGCTCCGTTT
>CAZIIP010000332.1:0-4293 GCA_964539455.1 uncultured Rhodothermales bacterium | reverse complement strand
CATGTACCGGAAACTGAGCGAGCAACCGCGCCTGATTGTCTCGCTGCGCGTCGACGAGGATGCCTCGATGGGCTATCTGACGGACGTCCAGCAGGAATTACGGGAAGCCGGAACGTTACGGGTGAACTACTCGACCAAACGTCAGGCCAGCACCACCAGTTAGCCGCGCTTCGCGCATCTTGATCCGCAGGAATCATGCGCACCAGGGCTTTCTTAAACCGGCTCCACTGTGGGCCGGTTTTTTTTGGTGCAGCTTTGACCGCTGCACGGTTTCCTGGCCGGCAAAACCGCGATATTGCCGTCCTCGCCCTCCGATAGCGAGAGTCACGCAAGTGGGCTCCGAACGGATCATTCGGTTCTGCTTTGAGTACGCCCGCCGACACAAGAAGCGCCTGGTGACGCTCGTTCACAAGGCCAATATCCTGAAGGTGGCATACGGGATGTTTCTGGAGATCGGACGCGAAGTGGCGAAGGAGTATCCGGATAATGCGGCAAACGATTGGCAGAGCGCGTGGCATACATCCTGAACAAACAATAAACATTCTCTTTGTACCGATGATTCAGCGCATTCAAAGTCTGTTTTTGCTTTTTGCGATGGCGGCTTCGGCGGTGTTGGTCTATCTGGCCGTTGCACGCATACCGGCCGACTATCCCTGGAACGGGCTCAATTTCGTGGTGGCCTTGCTGGCACTGGTGACGGGTATGGGTTCGCTTACGGCTATTTTTCTGTACAAATCACTTAATCGCCAACGATCCCTCGTCCTTTGGCTTCAGTACGCCGGTTTGGCACTGGTACTGTTGACTTTCCTGGCGCTTGTTCTGGGTGACCTGCTTGTAACCCTGGTTATTCCCGATCTATCCAATTGGGCCTATCTCTTGCTGCCTGTTGTTACCTACCTTTTCGTCCGTCTCGCCAGAGGGGGGATCGACAAGGACATCGGGTTGATCCGATCGATGGATCGCATCAGATAGGATGGCCGACCGATCCGGAATACCTCCCCGCGTCGTACTGGTTTTGGTGGTAGGCGTTATCAGCTTCTCCGCAAGCCCCATTCTGATAAGGCTGGCAGGAGACGAGGCAGGCGGTCTGACCATTGCCGTATGGAGAACGGTGATCGCGGCATCCCTTCTTGCTCCCCTTGCCGCCTGGAGGGCAAGAAATGAGATTCGAGCACTGACACGCCGCGACAAGCGCTTTATTGCGCTTGCAGGCGTCTTTCTCGGCGTGCACTTTATCACCTGGATCGAGTCTCTGTATCACACCTCGGTGGCAAGCGCCACCGTTATCGTGAGCGCAAGCCCCGTCGTGCTGGCCATCCTCGGCTACCTGTTACTGCGGGAAAAGCTGCCATGGTACGCCAACGTTGCGATTGGGATATCCTTCGTCGGTGCGGCAATGATCGGCGTGGGAGACCGGACGGATGCCGCCTTTCCGAACGCGAATTTCGGCAACTTGCTGTCGGCATTCTCATGCCTGATGGTAGCCGCCTATTTGCTCATCGGCCGCATTGTCCGGCGCGGCACGTCCTGGCTGGCCTACGTCTTTCCGCTTTATGCAGTTGTGGCGATGACAACGCTGGTTGTGGGGCTTTTGCGCAACGTGACATTGCTTGGACTTAGTCCAACGTTCTACCTGCTGTGCGCGTTGATGGCCATAGGTCCACAGATCCTGGGGCATGGCTCGCTCAACTATGCCGTGGGGTATCTGCCGACGGCCATCGTCGGGCTAACCACCCTGACGGAACCCGTTGTTGCTTCCACTATTGCCTTTTTTCTCTTCGGCGAAGCCCCAACGGCACTCTCGGCAGGCGGCATGGTGATTATTCTGCTGGGGGTGTCGGCGGTTTTCCTTCCCGCAATTGTTCAAAGGGAAAGGGCGAAAAACGCGAGGAAGGAAGTGAACCGAAGGTCTTCCGACCGCGCACAAAATAATCTATAGCGACACTCCCGCGATATGTCGGGAGAATCGCGTCACGTTTCGCGGGAGGCCTCGCGTCCCGGTACGTCCGCTTCATTACATGGGCGTCCCGGTACGCCCGTAATATGGCAAGCGTATCGCGTACCCCGCCAACGGCAACCGTTCTGAGTGCCGCCGCAACGTCTGCCAGGATGCGAAGGGGAAATGTCCGTCGCCAGACGGCAGGGGGAAGGTTTTTATAGAGCATCAGCAGGCTGTTTCTGAAATTATAGTAGATCTTGTCCGGATGCCCGTGGGGCAGACTGCTACCGCCGATGTGATATACGACCGAGGCAGGTTCGACAAAAACGGCATATCCTGCACGCGCGAGACGCCAGCAAAGATCGATTTCTTCCATGTGGAGATAGAAAGATTCGTCCAGCAGACCCACCTTTTCGAGTGCTGCACGCCGGAGCAGCAATGCCGCTCCTGTTGCCCAGAATATCGGCCGGGCATCATCATACTGGCCCGTGTCGCTTTCCAGCGTGCCGAACAGGCGGCCCCGCGTAAACGGATAAGCCAACCGGTCCAGGTACCCGCCGCTACCACCGGCATATTCGAAGCGACTGCGTTGCCCGTACTGCAGCAGCTTTGGCTGAACGGCCGCAATGCGCGGATTTGACCCGATACGGGATACAAGTAGCTGCAGCCAATCGGGCTCCACTTCCACATCGTTGTTGAGCAGGAGTACGTAGTCTCCGGAGGTTTGCCGGATGGCCTCGTTGTTCCCTTTGCAGAATCCCCAGTTCTCGGGATGCCGGATGATGCGTATTTCCGGATACGTGGCCCGGAGCCAGTCCACCGACCGATCCTGCGAGGCATTGTCTGCAACTACAATCTCCAGGTTATCATAGCGCGTGGCCACGACGCTCGGAAGTGTCTGTTTGAGGAGAGACAGCCCGTTCCAGTTGAGGATGATCAGGGAAACGTGCGGTGCGGGCATCGGTGACCGGATTGGAGGATGAGGAAAGTGCGTCGACAAGATAGCATCGCGGGACGGACGGAGAACACCCTCGCGCAGCGGCGTTATATAAACAAACGTAGATCGATGGATTTGCCCACGGACGAACGAGCCCGCAAATTGTCGGCCCTGAAAGCATTGGCCGGGCATTGGGGATATGCGTCTTTCCGGGACGGGCAATGGGAAGCTGTCGACCTGGCGCTGACCGGTCGCGACGCCTTGATCATCTTTCCGACGGGGGGCGGCAAATCGCTTTGCTACCAGCTTCCGGCGTTGTTGAGACCCGGGGTGACTCTTGTGATTTCTCCGCTCATCGCGCTCATGCAGGATCAGGTAGCCGGCTTGAATGCCCGGCGCATCGACGCGACCTTTATTAATTCTACGCTATCGACGAAAGAGATCGATCGGAGGTGGAATGACGTCGAGCACGGACGGTATAAGCTCGTCTACGTTGCGCCCGAGCGACTGGAGTCGGCGATCTTTCAAGCCCGGGCCGAACGGATGAATATCGATCTGGTCGCTGTGGATGAAGCCCACTGCATCAGCGAGTGGGGCCACCACTTCAGGCCGTCTTATCTAAGAATTGCAGATGCCTGCGAAAAATTTGGAGATCCACCGATCATTGCCGTCACCGCAACGGCAACACCGGAGGTAAGGCGGGACATTGTCACCCATCTGCGATTGCGCGACCCCGTGTTAATGGTTAAGGGTTTCGACCGGCCCAACATCACGTGGTCGGTATTTCAGACCGACAACAAGGCTGCAAAACTGCTCGAGATTGTGCGCTCTGTGGGTGGAAGCGGGTTGGTGTATGCCGGGTCGCGACGCGGATCGGAAGAATGGGCACGACGGCTGGATAAAGCGGGTGTTTCCGCGGAAGCATACCACGCCGGAAAAACGGGTCGGGAGCGTGCGGAAATTGCCGAAAGATGGATGGCGGGAAAGACCGCGGTGGTTGCAGCAACGAATGCTTTCGGGATGGGTATCGATAAGCCGGATGTCCGCTTTGTCATACACATCGACCTCCCGCTATCGCTCGAATCGTACTATCAGGAGGCGGGTCGCGCCGGGCGCGACGGAAAAAGGTCGCACGCCGTACTGCTGTACCAGTCATCCGACAGCCGGTTGCCGGAGTCCCTGATCGAAGACTCCCACCCCGAGCGGTCGCTGATTCAGAAAGTCTATGCGACCGCATCGAGTATGAACGGTATCGCCTTGGGTAGTCTGCCGGCGGAGCCCGTGACTATTGACAGCGAAAGGATCGCCTCCACACTCAAATGCTCGGCCTCCGCCGTCAACGCAGCGGTCGAGCAATTGGAGCGGCAGGGCATCTGGCAGCCGGTGCAGAGTGGAGGCGGTAGCGGATTTGTGCGCA
>CAZIIP010000331.1:0-4302 GCA_964539455.1 uncultured Rhodothermales bacterium | reverse complement strand
ACTCCGGATGGTCGAACGTGTTGTCATGCATCTCATGGGAAAGATCCCAGGGGTCCCACATCTCGGTAGTTTGAACAAGCACGCCCTCTTCCTCTGCGCGCTCACGGATGAGGTTGGCCCAGTATGCCCCCCACGCGCCCGTTACACTCGTCTCGTTATCCATGCAATAGAGCACATGGCCGTACGGCAGGGTATGTGACAGGAGTTTTTCGACGAACGCCTCCTGGAAAGGAAGCACGACCGTGTTGTTCTCGGCGGCAGGAACCGAGAAAAAGAACGGATTCTCGGTACGTGTCGGGTGGGAGGGGATATAGTCGGGCAGCCCGCTCTCTTCCGAATCGTAGTTGATGTTGTTGGCCGGATTAAACGGATTGGCGCTCCAGTTGCGCGGGTACCTGCCGTCCGTTCCGTCATAAAAGTCGAAGGTGGCCCAGACCTCTACCTGCACGACAACGCCCCGTTCAGCCGTAAGAGCCAACAGTGCGTCCAGTCGTTGCCAGTATTCCGGGTTGAAGGTTTCAAGATCGTACAAACCATCGCCGGATTGACCGAATGCCCAGACGTTTCCCGAATCGCGGGACGACATGGTGCAGCGTACGTAATTGCCGCCTGCTGCCGTCAGGAGATCGATCTGGCTGCGAAAATCGTGCGATTGAAAGAGGTTGTCGTCGTTCGATCCACCGAGGAGCAAGACAGGTTCACCTCCAATCTGCCAGTAAAACGGGTTGTCCGGATATGGCTGAATCCGCGTTTCGTTGGGAACAGCATTCCGATCGGCAGGAGCCCGGCAGGCTGCGAGGCAGACAACTATGGAGAGTAGGATGATTTGTACCTTCATTTTTCGTGTACCGTTGGTCAATCGACACCGAGTTTTTCTAGAAAATAGATTAAGAGATATCCGGCGATATGAAAAGTTTAGACTATCGGCAACCTGGACGAGGGATGCTCCTCGCCCTGGGTTTCGCCTTGTTTGTTCCCGCATGCACGAGCGAGTCTTCCGTAGCACCGGAAGTGGAGGAGGCCCCGCGAAGCGTCGTCTTCATTCTGAGTGATGACCACCGCTACGACTTCATGGGATTTCTCGACACACCGGAATTTCTGGAGACTCCCGGACTCGACGGAATTGCCGAAAGGGGCGTCCATATCGAGAACGCGTTCGTCACGACGGCACTCTGTTCGCCGAGTCGCGCTTCGATTTTGACCGGTCAGTATGCCCATAATCACGGGGTGGTAGACAACCAGCGCCTCGTTCCGGATGGAACGGTCTTCTTCCCGCAATTGCTGCAGGAAGCGGGCTATGCGACGGCGTTTATTGGAAAGTGGCACATGGGACAGGCGGACGATAATCCACGGCCGGGTTTTGATCGGTGGATCAGTTACCGTGGCCAGGGAACGTACTTCGACCCCACGCTCAACATCGACGGTGAGCGCTCCGAATTCGAAGGCTATACCGCCGATATTGTGACGGACTATGCCCTGGAATGGCTTGAGGCGGTTCAGGACGACCCATTCTTCCTTTTTCTCTCCCACAAGTCGGTACATGGTAACTTTGAACCGGCCGAACGTCACATCGACCATTACGCCGACGTCGAAATCACCTATCCCGTCACAATGGCGAACACGGAAGAGAACTATCGTAACCGTCCCGACTGGGTACGGGAGCAGCGTGACAGCTGGCACGGGGTTGACTTTATGTATCACGGTTCCATGGACTACGATACATTTTACCGGCGCTATTGTGAGACGCTGCTTGGGTTGGATGAGAATATCGAGCGCGTGATGTCTTTTCTAAATGAAAGCGGCATGGATGAGAACACGCTCGTCATGTATATGGGAGACAACGGCTTTTCGTTCGGAGAACACGGTTTGATTGACAAACGGCATATGTATGAGGAGTCCATGCGTGTGCCGTTCCTTGCCCAGGCACCGGGTCTGATAGCGCCCGGGAGCAAACTTCCCGAGCTGATTCAGAACATCGACATTGCACCCACCATACTCGATCTGGCCGGAATAGAGGTGCCGGATCACATGGATGGCCGGTCCTTTTTGCCGTTGCTGAGGGGTCAAGATGTACCGTGGCGCGAGGAAGCGCTTTACGAATACTATTGGGAGTGGAATTTCCCGCACACGCCCACTACCCTGGGCATTCGAGGTGAGCGCTACAAGTACATTTTCTATCACGGGATATGGGACACGGATGAGTTGTATGACATCCAGGAAGATCCGATGGAGCGCTACAACCTTGTTGCAGATACCACCTACCAGGACCGTGTGCTGGAAATGCGTGAGCGCCTGTTCGACAAACTGGAAGCCACCGGCGGGATGAGCATCCCCTTGCGCGAACCCACGAATTTCCAAGCGGATTTGCGGAGCAGTGATCAGTGAGGCGGGATGGTAGTGTAGAAGTAGATGTATCGAGATGAAGCAGTGAAAAGGTCGTAAACTTATTCATGTACGGAGTTCTGTTTGCCTGCTTGTTCAGGCGATCTTTATAGAAACTCGAAATTTGAAACCAGGGACCTGAATTCCTCGCCACCTACACTCCGTGGAAACATGAAAAATAGCCCCCGGCTTTTCGTCGGCCTTCCGGTACTACTGCTAATATTCCTGTCGGGCTGTGTGTCTACCGTGCCGGACGATCGCCCGAACATCGTGCTCATCCTGGCCGATGATTTGGGGTTTTCCGATATCGGGCCGTACGGAGGCGAGATCCGGACGCCGAACCTGGACGAGTTGGCCGACGGCGGCATTCGCTTCATGCAGTTCTACAACGCAGGTCGTTGCTGTCCAACACGGGCAAGCCTGCTGACGGGACGGTACGCGCACGAAGTCGGAATGGGCGGAATGGTATCGGCCGTCGATGCCGATCCTGAGCCGGGGCCGTATCAGGGCTACGTGGACACTACCGTTGCGACCCTTGCGGACGTTCTGCGGGCTGCCGGATACGAAACGTATATGTCCGGCAAATGGCACATCGGCGAAAAGCCCGACTACTGGCCGCGCAAGCAGGGCTTTGATCGCTACTTCGGCCTGATCAGCGGCGCAAGCAGCTACTGGGAGATTATTACCGATCAGCCGCGGGTTCGACAAATGGCGCTGGACGATGAGCCAATTGACCCGCCGGCAGAGGGATTTTACATGACCGATGCCATCACGGACTATGCCGTTTCCTTTCTCGAGCAGCATGAGCGGGAGAAGGCGAACGAACCGTTCTTTCTTTACACGGCATACACGGCCCCGCACTGGCCGTTGCACGCATACGAGGAGGATATCGAGCGATATCTCGGCCGGTACGACGGGGGGTGGGATTCCCTGCGTGCCGCCCGATACGACAGGATGCGCGACATGGGACTGATCGACGAGCGTTATGTGCTAACGGATCGAACTCCCGGGATCGAGGCGTGGTCGGATGTGAACAACAAGGAGGATTGGTCGCGCAGAATGGCCGTCTATGCCGCAATGGTGGACCGAATGGACCAGGGGATCGGCAGAATCATCGATCATCTGGAAATGAGCGGCAGGCTTGACAACACGCTGGTCATGTTTTTGGCGGACAATGGTGCCTGTGCCGAAGGGATCGAGGGGAGAAATCTGAATGATCCGGAGGTTCCGGTCGGTGCCCGCGGATCCTATGTTGCTTACAAGGAGCCCTGGGCGAATGCATCCAACACCCCGTTACGACTCTACAAGCAGTGGCAGCACGAGGGGGGTGTTCTTACACCGTTCATCGTTCATTGGCCGGACGGGATCGAAGAACTGGGTGTCATCAACCGGACTGTTGGCCACATTGTTGATATCATGCCGACCGCCATTGCGTTGTCGGGAGGCCGGCATCCAGATGCGGCGCAAGATCCTCTCGTCGGGCGCAACGTGATGGATTTGATCTCCGAAGAGCGTGTCTCACACGAGCGCGAATTGTTCTTCGAGCACATCGGGAACAGGGCATTGCGTCAGGGCGACTGGAAGATCGCATGGGATCGCCGAAGGGAAGCATGGGAGCTGTATGACATGGCGGCAGACCCGGTCGAGACCACAGACCTGTCTCGACAAAACCCGGCCCGTCTCGATTCGATGCGGACGCGATGGGAGGGATGGGCGTCTCGCTTGGGCGTGGCGTATTGAAGCCGTCATACTTCACCATCCAGCCCTGACGGTCGTCGGGGCCCCCATTCAGTACATGCGTATCTTCCGGCTGGACCTATTCAAAACGGTGCGGCATCCCGTGCGGGTGGTACCGGACGGTCTCGCTGAAGGCCAAACCGTCTGCGCCACCGGTTGGCATGCCGAGCGGCTGTCCGAATG
>CAZIIP010000330.1:0-4328 GCA_964539455.1 uncultured Rhodothermales bacterium | reverse complement strand
TAAGACGGCGACGGTATCTTTTGAGCCGAAGATTCGGACTTTCGGATGATATTCTCGGCGGCTCTCTTGTGCTCAGTCATCGGCGGTGTGGGAAATCTAGCTGCTGGTGTGCGAACGATGACGGCCATCCACAATGGACTCTGACCTACAGCGTGGAAGGCCGTAAGTGGAACGAGAACATTCCCGCGAATCTTGTCGAGCAGGTAATACCCCTGGTGGAAAAGGGCCAGGCCTATCGTGAGGCCGTCGCCGAAATTCGGTCCATCAATGCCCAACTATTGAAGCTGTGGCGGGTACAGGAAAGAGACAAGAAGGCAAAAGCCACCAAGAAAAGATCTCGTCGGAATTGACTGGCTCCGGGGCTAGCCAGCTCCTCTTCCCCAAAAAAAGAATCGGCAGACGATCAACAGGAGCCAATCGTCTGCCGAAAACTCCCTTGTGCCGACCCCATTCGATTTTGGACGGGTGGAGCCGAGCACAAAAACACAACGGCGTCCCGGTGGGGGCGCCTACAAGGGAGGTATCGGTGAGTATACGTCGAAAGATGCTTCGAAAAACAAATGCCGAGAAAGTGCGCGAGCTCAAAAGGAAATTACGAACCACAGCAGGCTTTCTCACCACCAACTTCAACGACGATTTGTTAGGCAGGCTTACAGATCCACGCAGCCGGCAGGGACGCAGTTGGAAGAGCCAGATACCGTTGGTCAAAAGTGTTCAACTGGGGTTGGCCAGTGGATGCAAGGGTCTTGGTGCGGTCGAGAAGATGACTGAAGGGATGTTTGGCTCGGTTAGAAAAATGGTAGGTATTCCACGCACCGTGGCCGATACCACCATGCGTGATCTGCTCGTCGAGCTAGAGCCAGAAGAGCTCTCCGAGCTCATCTACGTTGCGGGATATGATGCGTGGAACCGTCGGGCCATCCATCGACTCGATGGCTTTCCATTTCATGCCATCTCTTGTGATGGGAAGTATCCGACGGTTCGCGATGTTGGCAACTCCAAGAGCAGGAACTACGAGAAGTCGAAGTACTTGCAGGTCCACCACGACCAAGAGGGGAACCCGACTCATGGAGAGATTCGGACCATCAACAGCGCCGTGGTCACTGCAGTGGGTCGACCGGTGGTTGGCTCTGTGCCAGTGCCAGGAACCACAAGTGAGCAAACGACGTTCAAGAAGGTTTTTGGAGATCTGGTGCGCATGTATGGCAGGCGATTCCGGATGATCATGTACGACGCCGGCGCGGCCTCCAAAGAGAATGCTGAGGTTGTTCGTAAAGGTGGCAAACACTACTTATTCCAGATCGCCAATGAGTATTGGAACATGTACCAGATGATGGCACTGCTTCTTCAAGACAAAGAGCCCCAAGCCCGCAGTACAAACGACATCTCAGAAAATGAGCGGGTTGAACGCGAGCTCACCATGACGACGGTCCGCGAAACTCGGAATAATCTGACGATGTGGAAAAGCGCGCGGACGATCTTCCGAGTCATCAGCAAGCATTACAAGGACGAACACCTTGTCTCAATGGAGACCCGCTATTTTGTAACGAGCATGGAGTTGTCGGAGCTCCCCGCCGACAAATGGCTGGAGCTCATTGTCTTGAGGTGGGGCGTCGAGACGGTGCACCAAATACTCGACATGGAGGATGTGTTCGAAGAGGACGACCATCCGTGGATCACCAAGGATGCACGCGGTGCGCTGTCGGTCGGGCTTCTCCGACGTTTGGTGATGTTGCTCATGACGATGCACAAATACATCCATCTGCGCTCAGAAGAGAACCGGGACATGCCCTGGCCGGATTTGGTAGCGTTGGTCAAACGAGTGCTCGAGTGGGGAGGAGGCGTTGACCTATTCGAAGGCCTCCGCACCCGCAGATTCAAAGTGCCGCCAGCCCTCGCTTAATCCAGGCTCCACCCGTCCACGAGGTTTGGGCACGACAATAGGTATCGTCCACCGGCTGGCCAACGGCCCGCGCCGGTGAGCTGCTCTGCCCAGCCGATGGACGATGCCCTCAAAACCGCGGAAAACGCGCCCAAACGGGGCTGCAGAGGCCTGCCGAAAAAACTCCGATCCAAGATAAGAATATTCGCATTAAAAATCCAAGTTCACTTTTGCCCTTTTGGAAAATGGCTCTGAGATCGATCCCTTGCTGCGATTTTCGACTACCGGACGGACGTGCATAGATTCGCACAGCGTGGTATCCAGCTCAGATGGCCAAATCTGCACGTAATATAGCAATCAGAAACAGGAAAAAGCGTTATCAAACAAGACCCTATACTCCAAAAGGCGCCGAGGCATCACAGCTTAGGCGGCGCAAACATCTCCTGGCCCGACGTTTCAATATACCGTCGGACCTCCTGGGGGGCTCTCTCAACCAGGTCACTCGCAAATGTGGCAAGACCACCTGCCGTTGTGCCTCAGGTGAGGGACACCCGATGTGGACGCTGACCTACTGCGTCGAGGGTCACCGCCGGGTCGAGTTCATACCTGATCGCCTGGCCTCGCAACTCGCACCTCTGTTTGAGCAGGGCCGCGCCTATCGCGATGCCCTCCACGAGATACTCACGCTCAACGCTCAACTGATCTCCCTGTGGCGTCAGCAACAGAAAGAACAGAAGGGGTACGAACCGGCGAACCGCAAGCGGACCCCAAAGAAAAAGGGGCTATCGAAAGCCGATTCAAAACGAACCACCGATCGATAACCCCTTAAACCAAAACCGTTGCGGGGGGTCCACCGTCGCAACGATGGGGGTATTATCGATGATATCGAAGAGAACGATCCGTAGAAATGCAGGCTTTGTGGCCCGCTATGTTTGCCACGACTTCTTGCGCTGGGGGGCCGAGGCCGATGGTCGGAGCCGGCGAGGTCGCCGGTGGAAGAGAGCAGACCCGTTACTCACCATCGCTCTGCTCGGCTTGCTCTGTGGCTGCAAGTCACCACAAGAGGTCGAGAAGCTGAGCAAGGAGCTACCGTTGTCAGTCCGTAGAAAGCTCGGCGTACCAAGGAGGGTTCCAGACACGACCCTGCGTGGCTTCTTAATCAAGGCCGACCCGGTCAAAATGCACAACATGCTGAGTGTGGCCATCTATGACGCCGCTCGTCGCAAAGCCCTTCGTGAACGCGACAATCTCGAAATCCCGTTCGGTGTGATGAGCGCAGACGGGAAGTATCCGAGCATCTCGGCCACCGACAACTATGAGTATTTGCAGGTCCATCACGATGAGGATGGCCAAGCCACGCACGGTCTTGTTCGTACGATTACGGGCTGTCTGATGACAGCTGTGGGTCGACCCGTTGTTGCTGCGATCCCTGTGCCAGGTTCGACCAACGAGCAGGGCGTCTTTCAGAAGGCGTTTGGCGAGATGGTCAGGGTCATGGGTCGCAGGTTCCGGGTTTACATGTATGATGCCGGTGCGCCATCGGAGAGCAATGCAGATGCAGTGCTCGCGGCCGGCAAACACTATGTCTTTCTGATCGCCGATCCTCGTTGGCAGATGTATCAGACCATCGAGCTGCTATTTCGTGACAAACCAGAGAACTTTATCGAGGAAGAGATCGTCTCCTCGACCAAGCGCATCATTCGCAAGCTCACCGTATTGCCCGTGACCCGAACCAAGAAGGATCTCTTGTTTTGGAAGCACACCCGCACGATGGTTCGGATAGAGACGGAGACACACGAAGAGGGCAAGCCGGTGAAGTATCACACCCGGTACTCGGTGAGCAGCCTCAAGCCAGACGAGCTTTCCCTACGAGGCTGGTTTCAAATGCATTTCTACCGTTGGGACGTGGAATCAGTGCACAACATCCTCGATACGACGTTTGAGGAAGACAAGCGTCCTTGGATTCGCAAAGACGCCCAGGGCAACCTGGTCGTGCAGATCTTGCGGCGAGTCGCCTACACGTTGTTGGGGTTATACAAACACATGACGATTCGCAACGACGACGAGCGACATGGCACGTGGAAGGACCTCATGGAATCGCTCAAAGAGACCCTGAAATGGGCGGACGACGAGGCCTTTGCAAATCTGCGCCCTCGCCGGTTCGCCGTGCCGCCAGCCCTGACTTAGGATTGGGCCCCCCGTGATGGGGCTGGTGGGATATAGTGAGTGCTGCGAAAGAGCTCGGAATATCGCCCGGCGCCGGCCGGGCGCTCTATCCAAGTGACGTCGTAGCATGAACCGGCGAGCGCCTTACCTCGAAAACGGCTTCCAAGCTCGTCTCAAGCGCTTCTCCGATCTTTGATGAGGATATAACGAGATCGGGCAACGCCCGCTTCGCACCGCCGATATGGGGGTCCCTTTTCCGGCGGAGGATTTCGTGGTGATT
>CAZIIP010000329.1:0-4347 GCA_964539455.1 uncultured Rhodothermales bacterium | reverse complement strand
CGTCCTTAGTTTCCTGCGGCCACCCGTCGGGCCCTGCCGACCCGACTCCACGCAGGTTGCTACACTATCGTCTGTCGAATGAAGATAGCCGTCATATCCGATATCCACTCGAATTTGGAAGCTCTTTCTGCGGCACTCCAGCATATCATGGAGCAGAACGTGGACGAGATGTTCTGTCTTGGAGATATTGTAGGCTACGGTACGGACGCGTCTGCGTGTGTCGATCTGGTGAAGAAGGTCTGCAAGGTGTGTGTTCGCGGCAATCATGACGAAGCGGTTGCGCTCGAGCGAGGTCTGGAGGTGCTCCCGTCCGATGGCCAGAAAGCGGCCCTGCATAACCGGGAGCAGCTCTCCGACTTCCAGATTTCATATCTGGCCGGTCTGCCCTATACGCACGTCGAGCACAACTGTACCTTCGTTCATGCAACACCGCGAGATCCACACATGTGGATTCGATTTGACTCTCTCTCGGACGTGACGGCGCAGTTCGATTACATGGATACGCCGCTCTGCTTTATCGGACACACCCATATGCCGGCGGTCATGTCCGACCGCATCGGTGTTTTCAAGGTTCGTAGAGGGCCGCGATACATCATCAATTGTGGTAGCGTCGGACAGCCCCGGGACAATGACCCGTGCCTCAGCTACGGTATTTTCGATACAGAGGCGTTCACGTATGAGAACTACCGGCTGCGATACGATGTCAAAACGACGGCAAGAAAGATCCTGAACGCCGGTCTGCCCAGGAAACTGGCTAGCCGATTGTTTCGGGGCCAATAGTGGTACTCAGATTGCCGGACTCTCGGTCAGTATGCCCTGGTTAACCGTCGCCCAAGCCTTTCCCAGCAATTCGGCTCCAACAAAGGGCGTATTGCGGCTCTTCGATCGGATGTGTTTTGACGTAAACGTCCACTTGGAGCTAACATCAAAGATCGTCAGCTCCGCTTTTCTGCCTTCTTCGATCACCGGTACGTCGAGCCTCAGTATTTCCCTGGGCGCTACGATCATCTTTTCCAGCGCCTCGTGCAGCGAGAGAAGCCCGGGGCCGATTATCTCCCTCCCGGTTAGTCCCCAGGAGGTCTCGAGGCCCACAATTCCGAACGGCGCCGCAATAAACTCAACATCTTTTTCAAAGGACGCGTGCGGCGCGTGGTCGGTGCAGATAACGTCAATCGTGCCGTCCACCAGGCCTTGTTTCACCGCAGCGACATCATCGGCACACCGAAGCGGCGGGTGCATTTTCGTGCTTGTCGCATAGTCCGATTCCGCAACCGCCTCATCGGTAAGAGTAAAGTGATGCGTGCAGACTTCGGCCGTTACGGGAGCACCTCGTCGCTTGGCTTGTCGCACGAGTTCTACGGCTCCTTCTGTCGATATATGTGCCACGTGAACATGGCCGCCGGTATGCTCGGAAATCAGCATATCCCTGGCAATCATCACTTCTTCGGCAAGCGCCGTTATCCCCGATATACCCAGCCGCGTCGACACTTCTCCTTCGTGCATGTGCCCGTTGGCATTGAGCGTCAGGTCCTCCATGTGGTTGATAATCGGGCGTCCCAGCATCAAAGCATATTCGAGTGCCCTGCGCATGAGTCCCGAATGCTGAACGGGCGACCCGTCATCGCTGAAGGCAACGGCACCGGCATCGACAAGATCTCCCATTTCGGCAAGCGTCTCCCCGGCCCGGTTTTTCGAGACGCAAGCAATTGGATACACATCGACTCCCGTACCACGGGACTGCTCGATAATGTATTCGACCACGTCCCGGGTATGAATCGGCGGCTCTGTATTCGGCATGCAGGCAACCGCGGTGAAGCCACCGGAGGCCGCGGCCGCACATCCGGTTTTTACGGTTTCCTTATGCTCGTATCCGGGGTCACGAAAATGTACATGCATGTCCATCCAGCCCGGGGACACGTATTTGCCTGAAGCGTCATACACCGGTATCCCTTCTCCCGCCAGGGCATCGCCGATACGTTCGATCCTTCCCGCACGAACGAGCAGGTCCTTTCGGATCGTCTCCGGGCTTCGCGGATCGATCAGGACGCCACCCTTGATCAGAAAGTCTGAATCCATCATGTAATTCTTGTTTCGGTCGATACAACCACGTTTCGGTTGTCAATCAGCCGGTTGAATGCCAAATGTCGTGGTTACAAATTCGGTAAGCATGCGGTATAAATGAAACCTTGTCCGGCCGCCGGAAAGGCTATGTGTTTTGCCCGGATACACCATCATCTCAAATCGTAGACGCCTATTCTGATTTCACTGTTGGGATCGCCTGCCTTTGGATACTTGAATCGTGTGACGGCTGGGTAGATCTCCCTTACGTCCGTCATTACAAATTCCGGCGTGCGCGTTTCATCCAGTTGGACATAGGCCACCTGTTCACCGCTCGGACTCCAGCGCCAACCGTCTCGCTGCCGGAACTCCTCCTCATATACCCAATCGTACGTCCCGTTGATGATGCCTCCTTCCTCTCCTGAAGAGGTGACAAGTATCTCCCTGCTCGTGGACAGATCCAGCAAAAACATATCTCTGTCGCGCACGAAACCAATTTTCGTCGCGTCCGGGGCGAGTTTAGCAAAGAGTTGGCGTCCTTCCTCTCTGTCGCCGACAGCCGACAGCTCACCGGTCGCACGCCGGTAATAGTAGTAGTATCCCAGCGTATTGGTGCGCCACAAGCGCTCGGAATCCGTAAACAACAGCACCACGGAGTCGCCGGGGGCCATTGTGTAGCCCTCGATCTCAAACATCTCACCCGTGTCGGGGTTGGTCAACGTACCACCGTCTATGACAACTTCCGCACGGCCCCCGGTCAGGTCGAGCGAAACAAGATCAGTGCCCCCGTCATTGCCCCGGTTGATGAACGTCAAAACAGGCCCCTCGTCGGCCCATCGTCCCTGCACAAATGACCGTGGCGTAAACGTGGGAGAAAGGAACAGATCTTCCAGTGTAAGAGAGGGTGCCGATCGCTCGGACGCAACGGGATCAGAAACGACGACCTGATGACTATCGGCATCGGTCGTATGCCCGGTTGCTTCGTCTGCAGCTCGGTATCCCGGATATTCGGACTCCGTGGGCCTCGATGACACGCAACCGGCCAGCGCAAAGGTGATACAGAGCAGTATGATATATTTTGCGTCGGGGATAGTCGTCATCTGGTCGTTACGTCCACAGTTGTCACGTTTCTCTTGGCGATGTTTGCGGCCATATCGGTATCTTGTGTGGGATGGTCGGCAAAACCGTCTTGCGTCTATGCGGCATTTCGGGAATACCATGGATTTCCCGGGCCGTAAGATAGGAAAGGCCCCGGTTTGGAGGAATCGCGTAACCATCGCCCATCGCCATGACCGTTGGTGCAAGATTACAAAGGGTCTCAGCCGTCATTCTCGCATGGAGCTGGCTTGCCGCCGCCCCATGCGCTGCACAGACGGTTCCCGATTCCTCGCGTTACCAGGCAGGTTCGGACCTTGCCACCCATCTCGCCGGCCGCCTGGAGGCCCGAACAACGCGTGTACGTAGTTGGCTTTCGGAACGCGGGATCATCGGCAGGGAGTTTGAGAGGCAGGCCGGCGTCTCTCTGGTCGACGTTCGCCGCGGTCGACCCGTTTTTCGATCGTCTCTGGATCTGACGGCGGCAAAAACGATGGGTGCCCACCATCTGTGGCCGGGCGGAAGTCTGGGAGTTGACGTAGACGCTGCAGGCCAGATAGCCGGTGTCTGGGAGTACAGGGGCATCCCGTATGTCGGTCATGATGAGTTTGATGACGGCGGCGGCACGACCCGTGTGACGGTAATGGATTACGGAACGCACGCGGCCAACACGGATGTCGGGCGCCATGCCACGCAGGTCAGCAGTCTCGTTGCTGCCGCCGGCATCGAACCGGGTGCAAAGGGAACGGCTCCCGGCTCGCTGGTTCACGCCTACGACGACACCCTGGACGTTCTCGAAATGGATGCTGCCGTAGTCAACGACGGCCTGCTCGTATCCAACCATGCCTACGGGCAAGTAGCGGGCTGGTGGGCACTCCGCTCGTTTGACGGTGAAAACACGCTACGTACCTGGCTCGGCGATCCCGACATCGATGCAATGGAAGAATACCGTTTCGGCTTCTATGACGAGACCTCGTACGACTGGGATTTACTGGCGTTCGAGCATCCCGGGCTGTCGATTGTCATTTCTGCCGGAAATGATCGAGACGATTTGGGAGTTGATCCCTCCGAACCCGATCATTGGGTCTACACGGGAACGGGCGCGCATGACGGCTGGGAAATCAGTAGCGATCCACGACACCGCGACGGGTATCCGGACGGTTTCGACAGCATACTCCCCGGTATGCAGTCGGC
>CAZIIP010000328.1:0-4360 GCA_964539455.1 uncultured Rhodothermales bacterium | reverse complement strand
AGTAGCCTCCGTAGCCTTCGCCGGCCGGTAACACGAGCCGGTCCCCGCGCAGGTTCATCTGGTCGGCCATATCCTCCACGTCGCCTTCCGAAACGGCATTCACGAGCAGTCCCAGGGCATTCGAACCGGCAAAGTGGGTAACGCAGAGGCCGTTTTCGGAGGTCTTCTGAATCTCGGCGTAGGCGAGGGCGGGCCGTTCCTCCACGCCTCCCTCATTGACGAGGCTGTAGAAATCGAATCCCGCTTTCGCGGCGTGACGATCCGATCCCCCGACCCATTGGCGCCAGACCGCGACCGAGGCCCGCTCGTTCTCTCCGAGGTTCACCCGGCTCGGCGTGTAAAGGAGATTGTAGCGCTTGTTGCCGCCCGTCGCCTGGTAGTAGTAGCGCGGATCCAGTGTCAGTTTCTGCAGCCCGTTGGATGACACCACCTCCTTTCGGGCCGTCGAGAGGGCAAGACCCGTGTGATCCCGGATGTAGTTATTTGCTCTGGCCGAAAGATCGAGGTCGGGGCGCTTACGATCCATCTCCTCGACAACCCGCCGGCGTGCACGAGATCTTACCAGGCTATCCAGTTCATATCGGTAATCGGCCTCCGAGTCGATGATCGCCTGAACCGCATCCTCTTCGGAAAGTGACGGATCCGCAGACCGGACCTGATCGAGTTGCGCCTGAAACGCCCTGCCGTTGTTGCGTGCCACAACGGGACGTGTCCGTTCCTCGAATTCCGCCCTGTGCCGGTCCAGCGTATCATCAACCGAAGGAGGATCAGCTACGGCATCCGGCTCCCGCTGGATCCCGTTGTTCTCCTCCTCGACCTCGAGGAGGACGGCGAGCCTGCCCACTTCATCGGCCACGGGCTTGAACGACGTCATCACAAATCCCACGGCCTGGTCCTGGGTCATCTTCTGCTCGGCCATGGCCTCCTGCACCACGACGTCCATCCCGAACTCGCCGATCACCTTGCGGGCGACCGCTCCCAGGCGTTCCCGGTAGCGCGTGACAAGTGCCTGAACCTCGTCCTCCAGTCCCGCGTCACGGACCACATTCGATAGCGCCATCTCCTCCTCGATCCAGGTCTGGACATACCCCTCTGTCATGCCTGCCGATTCGGTCGTAAGAATGTGGAGGTTCGGTGTCGTGCGGTTTCTGTTGCCTGCGGTGTCGAGCAACCGAATGGCAATCTCGTTGACCCGCGCCCGCTTTTCGTCGGTGAGGAGCTCGAGACAGGCCTGGGCGAACGGCACGTCACCGGTCTGCATGCGGGCCATGGCTCCCCGAATAATGTTGGTGGCCGTGCCGGGCAACGTTCCCGAAAGCACGTCGCGCAAGGCTTCGGCGCGCAAGACGTCGCGCTCCTCGACGCGTTTGCAGACGGTGTCGATGTACGTCTCGAACTCCAGTGCGATAACGGCAGCGACGACGGGAACCTGTTCCAGCAGGTAGGGACGGTCGAGCACCGCTTGCCTGACGGCCTCCGCGCGGCGAAGCGCCGGGTTTGCGTTCAGCTTCTGCTCTACCTCGGCTACAATGGCCGTATCGATTGACACGAGCATCTCACGCGCAAGTGCCACGTGCTCGGAATCGGCGACATCGGCGATGTTTTTTGCCCAGTATTCGGCGTGCAGGCGAAAGAAAATTTCCATCGCCGCCTGGTCGACTTCGGTCTCGATCGATTCTACTTCGACGTCTTCACCACCGATTCGCGTCTTTCTCGACACCACGCGTTCCTTGATGAAGAGCGGAATCGCCTCGATCCAGTCACCGACCTTGCTGACCCAGTTGACCGATTGCGAGGCCTCGTCATCTTCCGAAATAATCCCCGCTCCCTGGCTGGCGTAGAGATTGTGTCCGCCGAGGCGGGTGAGATCTCTGAGATCCTCTTCCTTGCCCGGGTGCACTTCCTGGTTGCTGTTGGCATTGGCCAGCATGATGGTCTCGGCCGGATGTAACCTCTGCAGGAAGATGACATAGGCGGCATCCCTCTTCCCGGCCTCCGCCAGCGATTGTCGCACCTCGTCGAGTGCGCCGAACAGCGCATCCATACGCCGGGAGAGTGCCGACAGTGCGGCGGCCGTTGACGACGCTTCCCAGGTGATGACGGCGATTTCCGAACTGCTCGACTTGCGTTCGCGCAAACGCTCCTGGGCCTCGGTCTGAAAACCGATGAGTGCCTCTTCGCAGCGGTCGATGGCTCCTACCAATTGGGCATACGGTACCGGTCGCGCCTGCCGGACCAGACCCGCAATCCGGGTGACCTGCGTCTGGACCGCCCGTACCCCGTTTGCAGCCTCGCGAAGACGGGCAACGGCCGGTTTCATTGGAGAGCGATCATGAACGTAGGATGCGGCAGACAGGAGGTGCGCCTGGTTGCCGAAAGCCCGGCTCAGACGTCCGGCAACGAGCTTGACGTCGTTTTCCAGCGACCATTCACTGATCCGGTTGATATTCTCGCCCTCGAGTCCGTAGTCGAAGCTTTGGGCGATGATGTCGTTGACGATGGCGCGCTTCTCGTCTACATCATCCATGGGCGTCTCCAGCACGTCGACCACCGCAGGCTGGTTGTAGGGGATGTCGACTCTTGCCTGGCCGATCACCCAGGTGGCCCATTTATCCCGCCATTTGAATGTATGGTCCACCTGATGCAGCAAGCTTTCTGCGGCCTCTACAAACGTATCTTCACGCTCGGAGAGCAGGGCCTCGAAAAGTGTCGACCAGTCCGAATCTCCGCTCCCGCGCCCAAGCAGCGGCTCGAGGGTACGTACGAAATCGCGCCGTTGTTCGGGCGATGGGAACGTATCGCCCGCGCCCGTGCCGGGAAGGGCATTCCCGAGCAAACGGCCGATGGTCACGAGGGCGGGAGATTCAATGCCGGAAAACGGCGCAATGTCCACGCCTTCCAGTTTCGCGGCTTCGTCGGTATCGACAAGCGATTTCAGTGCAATTCCCAGCGTGCCTGCGGCATCCAGAACGGGCTCCGCCAGAAGCCCGAGCACGTCGCCCCTGGTCTCGTCCGGATAAGCATCAAACAGAGCAAATGCCGCATGCAGTCCGTCCCGGATCGTGCCTCCTGAAAGCTGTTCCATCGAGGCCACAAGACACAGGCCCAGAACGCCGGGCAGACGCCCTCCACCGCCCTCGGAAAGCTGCTGGACCGTCTCGGCATCTAAAACGAGCGTATCGCCGCTTTCGTCCGGCTCCAGCAGTGCGTAATGCCCTTTTGCGAATTGAATGGAAATGTCAACACCCTGCAGATCACCGGAGAGCAGACGGACGAGCGGGTCCCGGTCTGCCAATGCGACCAGGTCGCAAGTCAGAGCCTCCTGCAGCACGCGCGCCGCTTCACGCACGGGGGTATCGGCATGCTCAGGTGTGGCCACCGTGGCGTTTGCGAGATCATCCGCAATACGAAGCGTACCGGTTTCGATAATCTCGCCCAAATCCTTGCGCGCACGATCAACGTTTTTTGTCGGATTGTGGCGTGCAATAATGCTGACGGGGAGGCCTTTGACAATCATCTTGATCTTCGGGATTTGGACGAACGGTCTCTTCGGAAAGGGATATCGGCTTCAGCGGGCGATCATCGGCTTTGCCGATTTGAGAATACGAAGTGATGGTTTTTAATGGGGGTGAATTTCACTTCCGACCCGGAACGGCGTCAGGCCGGCCATTTCCTCACACACCTTTCAGCAAAAAAGACATGGCTAGACCCTATTCTAATACGCTGTATTGTAGCTGCCATCCACCGAAAACGAAGCACCACATGCGTAGCACATTGTGTCACCTCCCGGCCGGTTTGTTGGCTTTTCTGCTGGTAACTCCGGTTCTCACGGCCCAGCCGGCGGTCAAGCTCACACCTTACGGGATCGTTTGGACGAATATGGTCTGGGAAAGCTCGAGAACAAACAACGGCGATTATGTCTTTTTTGTCCACTCGCCGGACGCAGAGGGTGAGCCGGCCTTCCACATGGATGCCAAATCTACCCGCATCGGCGTGAACCTCGAGGGGCCGTCCATTGGTGAACTCGTCGCCACCGGTAAACTCGAGGTGGATTTTCAAGGCTCGTTTGTGATCGAGAACAAGCCGGGCATTCTGGTACGACATGCCTACTGGCAACTTGCAAACGATCATTTCAAGGTATTGGCCGGATTGACCTGGGATATCGTCTCCCCGCTCATCCCGGGCACGCTCAACTATACGGTCGGTTGGGGTGCCGGCAACATCGGATATCGCAGGATGCAGCTTCGGGGTGAATACAGTGGAGGCTCCGAGACAGCCCGTGTGCTGCTACAGGGATCTATCAATGCCGGGATTGTCAGCGATTTTGCGGCAAGCAGCGCAATCGTTGGCGACAATGCCG
>CAZIIP010000327.1:0-4360 GCA_964539455.1 uncultured Rhodothermales bacterium | reverse complement strand
GTGCCTTCGCTTCCGCAGAGAAGTTGTGCCGGATTGCGCTCTTCCTTTTCCAGCAGGCGCTCTAGACGGTATCCGCCGCTTCGCCGCCAGTGCCGGGGCGTGTCGCGCTCAATAATCTGTCGTTTATCGGTGAGCAGCGTTGCCAATTCGCGGTAGATGTCGCCCGTCGTGCCTCCCGTCCCGGCACGTGATTTCCAGGTTTTCGGAGAACACGCCTCAAGTGTCATGGGTGTGCCGCCGGCCAGAAAACACTCCGCAGATCGGATGTGGTCGACGATGGATCCGAACAAAATCGAATGCGTGCCGGTGGCATTGTTCCCGACGATTCCTCCCACTGTTGCGCGGTTTCCGCTGGCGGGATCCGGCCCGATCATTACGCCATGTTTTGCCAGTTCCGCATTGAGTTGGTCAAATACCATGCCTGCCTCGACGCGTACCGTCTGATCGTCCGGATGGTATTCGATCAGCCGGTTAAGGTGGTTGGTAAAATCAATCACCAGACCGGCACATGTGGTTTGTCCGGCGAGCGACGATCCCCCTCCCCGGGCAAGTACCGGCATTTGCCAGGTGCCGGCCAGTTCGAGTGCCTGCTGTACGTCGTCCCTGTTCTCGGGAATCAGCACCGCCGCCGGCATTATGCGATAGAGACTCGCATCCGTGCTGTAGAGCGCCCGCGTCATACGGTCACTCCGTACCCTGCCCCTGACGAGCGGGCGGAGGGCGTGGCAAAATGCTTGCGCCTGTTGCTCCGGTATCACGTCACTTGGCATATCCCGTGTAGCATAGGGTCATTCATTCGGCATTTATAACGCGCAAGATAGGCTATGCGAGATGAGTGATCTGCAGGATCATCCGTATCTGCGTCCGTACAAAAACCCGGCTGAAGAAACGGGGGTGTTGCAAGAACAAATAATCGTTGCCGCGCGATCAGATACAGGTAGGAGTCGCCTCTTCCGGGAGTTCAATGCTCGTATCCGGGTAGAAATAGCTGATGTTATCCGCCATCCAGTTACGTGCTTTTTGCTCGCCGTGAACGAGAATGACTTTCCGGGGACGCAACTTTTTTACGACCTGAATCAGCTCTCGGCGATGGCTGTGGCCGGTCAGCCTGAACGATGCCACTTCACATTTTATCTCCTGTTCATCCTTCGCGCGATCCAGCTTTACGGTAGCCCCGGGTCCGTTGCGGGAAGCTTCGAGCAGGCGGTAACCGGGTGTATCTTCTTTGAGGAAGCCCACGAAAAGAATCGCATTCCGCTTGCCTCCGAGCAATTTGCTCGCGAGTCGGTTCGAAAGTGATTTTTCGAACATCATTCCGCTGGCCGCTATGTGGATGCTCGCCTCGGACAGCGCAGCATTTTCTCTTGACGAGCTGCGGGGCAATCGTTTCTGTGCTACCCCGAAAACTTCAAAATCAGGATCCCGTCTCGGGGACGTGTAGCGTGTCCGGTCGTAGAGGTCGGCGACGACCCGGATTGACCCACTTGTATACACAGGGGTCTCTTCAGGTATTACACCCTGAGACTTGAACCGGTCGACCAGGGCGATGATTTCTTGTGCCCTGCCAAGCGCAAAAACCGGTAGCAACACGGTTCCGCCGCTTGCCAGGACGCGTTTTATGTGTTCGCCCAGTTCTCGCTCCAGTTCTTTTCGCCGTATCGTTTCCGCTTCCGGATCGGATCCGAGTGTAGACTCCATGACGAGCGTGTCGACAGGCTTTTCCGGAAAACGTGCTCCGGGAAGAATGGTCTGTGGCCGCAAGCATGTATCGCTCGTGTAGAATATGCGTCTTACGCGCTCACCGGTCCCGGCTTCAAGCAATACTCCTGCCGAGCCCAAAATGTGGCCGGCATGGTATAGCGTTGCCTTGACATCCGGTCCTCCTCGTATGCCAGGCAACGGAAATGGGCTCCCAAGCGAGTGGCCCTGGTAGAGGAAGCTCAGGGCTTCGGCCTGATCCTGAGAAAACGTTGGGGCACCTGTTGCCGACCCTTCCAGGATGCGTCGTCGTTGAAGCCGCGCAGATGCCGGAAGTACGACATCCAGGAGCATGCGTGTCGGCCGTGTCATGTGAACGGAGACGTGCGGGAACCGCTCTACGACGACGGGCAACGCCCCCACGTGGTCGTGGTGGGCGTGCGTAACAATCACGTGGTCGAGTGGTCTGTCGGGATGATCGACCAAAGCGAGCGCCGGCAGACCTTCAGGTCCGTCCAGGTTCGGATCCTGTCCGGCGTCGAGAAGAATGCCCGTACCGTCGAGGTTCAGATAGAGCGCACTTGCGCCGATATCATCGGTCCGTCCCAGCGGAATCAATTCCATGCGGCGGATTATTTGTTGCCCGCCTGGTAGGCTTCCCAGTCATTGAGAAAGCTCTCGAGACCGCTATCGGTGAGAGGATGCTTGAGCAGTTTCTGGATGACGGCCAGCGGCATGGTGGCAACGTCGGCTCCCATCTCCGCTGCAGCAACCACGTGCAATGGTCCACGTATGGAGGCGACCAGTACCTGCGTGTCGAATCCGTAGTTTTCGTAAATGGTGACGATCGAAGCGATGAGGTCCATACCCTCCGTCGACAGATCGTCAAGACGGCCCACAAATGGGCTGATGTAGGTCGCTCCCGCCTTAGCAGCGAGGAGGGCCTGTGCGGCCGAGAAGCACAGCGTGCAGTTGGTTTTGATGCCCTCTCCAGAAAGCTTCTTGATCGCTTTCAGGCCGTCGAGTATCAGCGGCACCTTCACCACTACGTGTTCACTAATGCCGGCCAGATCTTCCGCTTCCTTGAGAATACCCTCATAATCGGTCGATACGACCTCGGCGGATACCGGGGCCTGCACCAGATCGCAGATTGTCCGGATGTGCTTTCGAAAGTCCGACCCGCCCGCCTTCGCCATCAGACTCGGGTTGGTGGTGACGCCGTCCAATACACCGATGGCATGCGCTTCGCGAATCTCATTGAGATCGGCGGTATCGACAAAGAACTTCATAGTAAAGCTAATTTGCTGTTATTATGGCTATTGGTACCGGCCATTCAGTAGCAGATTCCGGATTTGCCCGAGCAGCCTTTTCCCGTGACCGGCATGGAGAACAAGCGAATCTATAAGGTACCCCATATTTGGACCAGGTACCAGTCCACTCAGGGCCTGTCCGCACCAGGGGCTATTCACAGCAGAGGCTGTACACACTAGGGGCTGTTCACACCAGAGGCTGTTCACACTAGCTGGATTTGAGAACCAGAAGGGTTAGATCGTCACTTTGTTCCGCGCCTTTCGTAAAGGCTTCGACCTCATCGAGCAGCGCGTCCAGCACCTCATGTGCCGATCGGTCGCGGTTTTTTTCCATCGCCGGCTTGATCCTTTCCACGCCGAACTGGTTTTTTTCAGGATCCATCGCTTCCGTCAGTCCGTCCGTATACATTACCACGAGGTCACCCGGCGAAAGGGTGGTGCTGCCGCGTTCGTAGGCTGATTCGCCGAAAACACCGAGCAGGAGGCCCCCCGTCTCCAGCTTGATCAACTCACCCTTGGTCGTCAGTTGGAAGGGCGGTTCGTGACCTGCGTTGATATAGGTCAGGACGCGCGTTCCGGGATCGTAGAAGCCCCAAAAAAACGTAATGAAGCGGTCCAGGTCCGTGTTGTCATAGATGACCTGGTTGATGCGGGCCGTAGCTTCCTCGATGGTGATGTCCATGGGGGATACCAGGCGCAGACAGGCTTGGATGTTGGCCATCAGCAGGGCCGCGGGAACCCCTTTGCCCGTGACGTCGGCAATGGCAAGCAGCACCTGGCCGTCCGTAAGCTGAACCACATCGAGATAATCGCCGGCCACGTGGAAACTTGGAGAGACATACGATGCGATCTCGAGCCCGGCCACATCGGGAATATGTTGTGGCAGAAGCCGCTCCTGGATTTCGCTGGCGACCCGGATTTCTTCTTCCAGACGCTCTTTTTCGATCTGCTCGTCCAGTAGATAGGTATTCTGGATGGACGTCAGTGCAAGGTTGCCGAGCGCGTAGAGAAATTCGATATCACCCGGCTTGTACGGTTGACCCGTCATTTTCGGACCCAGACACAGCGCTCCCTGGGTCGTACCCTGAGACGTAAGGGGCAATACAATCGATATGCCTCTGGATGCAAGCTCGTCCCACTCCTCGCCCGCGTCGTCGTCGATCAAAAACATGCCGGGCAAATCACAGATCAGGTCACGCAGCCGATCGGAGAATTCCGTATTGCTGATCGCCTGGGCCGCAACGACAGTGAAGTCTTGCTGCCGGCCGTTTGCGCCGGTCTCCTGCGGGTTCCGAAGCAGAAAGAGGTGGCGATTCACGAGCAACTGGCCCATAAGCGCAAAGGAAAGGAGC
>CAZIIP010000326.1:0-4365 GCA_964539455.1 uncultured Rhodothermales bacterium | reverse complement strand
GCAACGCATAGGTAACAAACGGAAAATCCGAACCGCTGACCAAAAGAAAGACCAGCACTGCCGTGAGTACCAGCGGCAACCCTACGGACAGTCCGAATGCAACCAGCGGCCGTCCGCCCAGGGCGCGCGTACAATCGCTTGTCATGCGGAGAACAGACCAGAATGCGGACAATAGCCAGACGACCGCCAATATCAGGACGGTTTGTCGGCGTACCGGTCCCGTCAGTGTATCCGCCACGACGGCCAGAAGCATAACGACCAGCATGCTCCAGCGTGACCAGACGACCAGTGCGAGCCGTTGCATGAATGTGATCCTGTTGCGCAGACCGGTAACGACCGTCAGCAGGAGGAGCCATCCGAGCAGCATCAACGCATACAAGCAGCCACTGATGAAAACAACGAGAACGGGTTGCTCCGTGGCGCTCAAAATCACGTTTTGCGACAGTTGGCCGAACTGTTGCAACAGCAAGGTGAAAGCGGGGTGGGTATGAACTGCGTTGAAGAGAATGTTCATGGTTACGCCGGCACTCAGAGCCAGCAGGAGAAAGCCGAGCAAATGGGGTCCCGTATCGATGTTACGACCGAATGAAATGTTCTCAAGGTAAATTCCGTGCGCTCGGAAATACCTGCGCCCCAGATCGCGGACATTCGGTGTGGAACGAACAATAAGCGCCACGATTCCGACCAGGATCAAGACCAGCCATCGAAATCCCGCGTTCCCGCCTTCCATCACTTCTTCGCCCGCAAGAAAGGCAAACACCGTTTGCTCACCGGTGTAGATGCCGCGCACGACATCGAGAGCGGGACGTGCTTCACCGGTACGCGCATGTAAGCCGGAGGCACGCAGGTACGGACGCGTTACATCTCCCGTCAAGTCCGGTACGTCATCTACGACGTCGCGCCACCGATCGACAAATACGGCCTTCAACCGACCCACTTTGCCGGTGAAAGCGGCATTGAGTTGATGCTCGATCAGGCGAGCCTGATAAGCGGGCGAGTGCGGCACCCGGTGTCCTTGCGGCAACGAATCGTCGACCCACGTGCCGAGCCCCGTGAGACCGATCGGTGTTTCGTGTATACGCCGCCAACGCGCAGGATGCACGTCAATCCGCTCTTCGCCTTTGTTGTCGATAAGAACGAAATCGACGACCGAATGACACAGATCGTCCTCGATGAAAGCGGGCGTATAGAAAAGGCGCAACCGGTTACCGGATGCGTGGTCGGCCGCTTCTGCAAGTTTCGAAAGAACGCTGCACGCCCGCTCATCGCTGGTATCGACCTTCTCAGCGATGCCCAGATAACGCACGGACGGGTGCACGGCCGCCATATGGCCGATCCGCGTCACCTCTGCCAGCAGCGAATCGGCTTGTTCCTCGAGCGTTTCGGCCGGCAGATTACGCAGCGGGAGTTGTTGGAACAGGGTCAGGTCGATGGAATCGGCCAGAACAATCAAGCTGTCGTGTGCGACGAGCCCGGCTAATAATGCATTCGCTCCCGTTGCGCGTATGTCAACAAAGTCTTGTGCGATTACGGCCGGAGAACCCGCCATTTCATAGCGAACACCGCGAAAGAGAACCGCATTCGGCCCATTATCGGATGCCTGCAATATGCCGAAGAAACCAAAAAAAACAATCGCTGCAGAAACGGGGTATCTCATCGATAGAAGATACGGAGGATCGTTCGCACGGCCGATACCGTATATCGTCGCGAAAACGGAACGGGATTTGTAAAACACCGTTCTTTCCGCGTAAGTTACATGTTTCAGCGATAACCCGTCGCTGTGATGCGTAATTGTCTTCTATTCATACCCTTAATCAACACTTTTCCATGAAACGTACGCTTCTTCCTGCCGCTGCAGCGATTATTATCTGCTCTCTCGCAGTGGTCCCCGCCAACGCCCAGTTCGAGGTTGGTCCGCTCGCCGGTATCAATTTTGACGGGACGGAAATACTTGCAGGAGCCCAGGCCAGATTTCCGGTAGGCGCCGAGATTGCAGGGCTTCCGATCATCGCAAAGCCCGGAATCGAGTTTTATCCGTTCATCGAACCGAGTGGGCTGGGCAGCACGGTTGATTTTTCCCTTTTCGTTGTAAACCTGGATGCCATCGTGCCTTTGGATATCTCTGAGAGCTTTCAGGGTTACGGAGGTGCGGGGCTCTATATTGCGCGAACCAGCGTCGATTTCAACGTTGACGTGCCCGGCTTCGATATTGACGGTTCCAGCACGGATCTCGGATTGAATATCGTAGCCGGTGCGAACTTCGGCAATGCTTCGAGCACCCTGGTTCCGTTTGTCGAGGCGGTTCTCGCACTCGGTGACGGCTCTTCGGGGCTCCTCGCCAAGGGAGGAATTCTGCTCTCCATCGGCGGCGACTGATCGCGAACTTTTTGTCAGGAAACACTAACCGGGCTGCTTTCTTCCAAAAGTCAGCCCGGTTGTATTTTAGCAGCCTGCGGGACATTCTGCTGATCCCAAAGGCAAGGGCCTCCGCGCCGTAGCGGGAGGCCCTTTGGTCGGCCTTGCTCAAGGGCCCTGAGGACACCCGGCTTGCTGTCCGGAACACATAGTGCCGGACAGCGCCGCCGTCAGTCCATCATCCTGCGAAGAAATGCGGGCGTTTCTTTGTCATCCCGACTTTGGGTCCTGCCGGCGGAGTCCAGGTCTTCAGCACTCATCAACCTGACCGTCGACTTGCCTGCGGAAGATCCGTTTCCATTTCTCCCCAGTTCCGGTCCGAGAACGAGCTGAACGGCACCCTGTTTGTCGCGTTCCTCGGTACCCATCATCGGCTTCGGCGACTTCACCGCGGAAGCGGCGGGTGCGGCCGCTGCCTGGGTACCGGCCACCATCGGCATCGACCGGGGTTTCACCGGCTGCTTTTCCTGCCGCTCGGTTTTCGCCGGCTGCTTTTCTTGCGGTCGCGCCGCGGCGGATCCGCCACGACGCTGGAAGGCGGGTTCATCCAGTGTGCGAAGGCTCTCTTCTCCCTTGTATTGTTCGGGATCGGTTAGCATCGTTCTGGTTTGCTCCGGAGCGGCCTGTTTGTTATCGAGTGAAAAGCCGGTGGCGATGACCGTAATGCGCAGATCGTCGCCCATACGCTCATCATTCACGATTCCCCAGATTACCTCGGCATCATTGCCCGCTTCCTGTTGGACCAGCATTGAGGCCTCGTTGGCTTCCTGCATGGTCAGCGACGGACCGGCAGTGATATTGATCAGGACGTTACGGGCACCGGCAATCGAGATGCCGTCGAGCAGCGGGCTTGAGATCGCTTCCCGTGCTGCGCGTTCGGCGCGTTTCTCGCCGGCCGCAGTGGCGTAGCCCATCAGGGAGGTACCGCCGTTTTCCATGGTCGTGCGCACGTCGGCGAAGTCGAGATTCACCATCCCGTGTATCGTGATCAGCTCGCTGATGCCGCGCGTGGCGTTGTGCAGCACGGAATCCGCCATCTGAAAGGCCTCCGTGATGGTCGTTTTGGAGTCGGATATATCCAGCAGCCGATCATTCGGGATGAGAATCAGCGTATCTACATGTTCGCTTAGCAGCCGGATGCCGTCCCTGGCCGTACGCATACGGGCCCCGCCTTCAAAGGTGAACGGCTTGGTCACGATTGCGACGGTAAGGATCCCCAGGCGCTTGGCGATAGCGGCCACTACGGGCGCAGCGCCGGTTCCGGTGCCGCCACCCATTCCGGCGGTGATGAACACCATGTCGCTACCCTCGAGCGCCTGCTCGATTTCGTCCTGGCTCTCCGTCGCCGCTTCGGCGCCGATGGTCGAACGAGCACCCGCGCCCATGCCCTTTGTCTTGGTACGTCCGATCTGAATTTTGTGCGGTGCCTTATTGTTGTGCAGCGCCTGTACGTCGGTGTTGATCGCAATAAACTCAATACCGTCGATGCCTTTCTCGATCATGTTATTGAGTGCATTGCCACCACCGCCCCCGATGCCGACGACGCGAATGTGCGCAGGTAGCGCCTCATTCGAATCGAAAGCAAAAAGGTTGCTGAGTTTCTCGTCCGCCATGGTGTCCCTGGGTTGGTTCACGCTTTCCATTTTCTTCTCGTTTTCGGGGTTGAGCTCTCCCCGGTAATAATCGTTTTGGTTCTCGGCGACCCGACGTGTCCTAGAGTTCGTCGAACCACCTTTGCATTGCCTTGAAAATCCGTTTTGAGACCCGGTCGTCGCGACCGACGGGATCACGATTGGTTGCCGAGAGCGGGACGGCACCGATGCCTTCGGGTCGCAAGCCGTGCAGCACAAGACCCACGGCTGTGGCAAACTGGGGACCTTCAACTTCCTGCGCCATGCCGCCGCCGAGGCGCTCAACAAAATCGACCCGTACCATACCTTCCTCACGGCG
>CAZIIP010000325.1:0-4387 GCA_964539455.1 uncultured Rhodothermales bacterium | reverse complement strand
TGCTGTTTCTGTCCGTAGGCTCACAGTTTTGAACTCCGGCTTCCTCTCCACGGTCGCTCGCCCTTCCGCAGTTGCCTTCGTCTAGTATTTGCCCTACCGTTACTTCCGGTAAGTAGGTTCACATACAGGGGACTTAAACCCCATTAGTTCGCGCCCATGCTGGGCGTACACAAATCACTGCACTGGATTTTTACTCCGCTGCGCTACGTAAAACTTAGTGAGTTCAATCGTTAGCGATTTGTGGCCAGTGCTCGCGCTTGACGAGTTCTCGGAAGTTGCGTATACTCATAGTATATACGGAGGTGTGGTATGCGCACGAAAATAGTTAAGTGGGGCAACAGCTTGGGATTGCGAATTCCAAGAGCGTTCGCCGAAGAGGTCCAGGTGAGCGAAGGATCGGCCGTCGATCTAGGATTCGAGAACGGTCAGCTAGTGATTCGCGTAATCGAGAACAATCCCGTGACGCTTGAAGAACTCCTCGCTGGAGTGACCTCGGATAACCAGCACGGCGAAGTCGACACAGGTGGCGCGGTCGGTGGCGAGGTGTGGTAGCGCAAAAAAGATATATCCCGGAGCGTGGGGATATCGTTTGGCTCCAATTCGCGCCGCAAGCAGGCCATGAGCAAGCGGGGCATCGTCCTGCGCTGGTCGTTTCTCCGCGCTCCTACAACGGCAAAGTAGGTTTAGCCCTGTTTTGTCCGATAACGTCGCAGGTGAAGGGCTACCCGTTTGAGGTCACCCTGGCTCCCGGCGGAAAGGCCGCGGGAGCAATACTGTCTGATCAGCTCAAGAGTCTCGATTGGCGCGCGAGGGACGCAAAGAAGTTCGACTCGGTGTCCGACTCCGTTCTGAATGAAGTGCTATCCAAGATCGCCGCCTTGGTTGGGTGGAATGCGAATCGCTAACAGCAGCTTGCACCAGGCAATCACGTCTGTCACGCCTTGTGCTGGCGCACAAGTCGCGCCAGCCCCGCTTGCTGGTGAAGCTGAGCGTTAGAAAGCACGAATAAATGGGTTATCGACAATTTCACATGAAGCCAATCCACCTAGTTGCCATCGCATTAGCTGTCCTGGTTAGCTCTTGTGGAAGCACCGAATTCCGGCACCCCGAGAGTGGACCGACCACAATGCAGGAGGTGGTAGACGGCGAGTCCGGGATCGGCGTCAGGGTTCATCGCTACCTGTCGGCGATAGAAGTGCTCGGCTTTTCCGGGGCGATCATCGTTAGCTACAAAGGCGAGGTGGAGCTCCGGCAGGGATACGGCCTCGCCGAACGGGAGACCCGACGGCCCTACACTCCGACCACCGTCCAGAGCCACGGCTCGATCACCAAACAGATGACCGGGGCGGCTATCCTTCTTCTCGAGAGCCGCGGCGAGCTGTCCGTCAGCGATTCCATCACCACCTACTTCGAGACGGTTCCGGAAGACAAGCGGTACATCACGCTCCACCAGCTCCTGACTCATTCCTCCGGACTCACGGGGGGCGTCGGCCCGGACGACGAGCCCATCGAGGCGCGAGCTTTCGTGGAGCGCGTGATGGCAACGCCGCTTCAGTTCAAACCTGGAACCAGATACGCCTATTCCAATGCCGGATACTCGCTTCTGGGCCTCATCGTGGAGCGGGTGTCGGGGCAGTGTTATGAGGCTTTTCTTCGTGAGGAGCTTCTCTTGCCCGCCGGAATTAAACGAACCGGATATGTGCTGCCCGGATGGAATCCCGACCGACTGGCGGTGGGCTACCGCGGCGGCAAGCGTTGGGGGTTAGTCCAGGACCGCGGGTGGCTGGACGACGGACCGGGCTGGCACCTGCGAGCCAATGGCGGCCTACACACCACGGTGGATGACATGCACCAGTGGCTGAGTACTGTCCGGGGCCAGGGCGTACTGGACGTGGAAACCTCTCGGCGCTGGACCACGGGCCATATCGACGAGGGGGGAGGCGACACCAGGTACGCCTACGGCTGGGTGGTGCGCGACACGCCGTGGGGAAAGATGATCAACCACGGAGGCAGCAACAGCATCTTCACCGCCGAGTTCGTGTGGCTGCCGGAGCGGGAGTTGTTCTTCTATATCCAAGGCAATTCGTCGATGGTCTCGACGTCGTTGGTTTCTGCTCTCGATCAACGCGATCGCCTTCTTGCTGCGGCGTTTGATGATGGGTTTGTCATGCCGCCCCTCGTTGAGATCGACCCCGCCGCGAGGCCGGATGAAGTGGATGAGCGGGCAGGCATCTACCAGTTCGATGGGGGATCGCTTGAACTGACAGCCGATGACACGCGGCTCGTCGCCAAGCTCTCAGGCCAAGAGGTGCTGGATGCGATGCTAAGCCCCGCCGAGGCGGAGAGGATTCAGCTGGCCGAGCTGAATCGGCGCGTCAGGGATGCCATGGAACGGTTGGAAGAGGGCCAGGAGGACGCGATCGCGGGTCTCCTAGCGAGTGACGAGGATGCGGTGGAGCGCACCCGGCCTTTCCTGAACCGGATCGCCCAAATCAGCGGCCAGAACGGAGGTGAGCTGCAATCTCTTCATCTGATCGGTTCCTTCGAGAACGCTCCCGGCTCGCGCTTCGCGGACCTCGGACCCTGGACCACCTTCGTGTACGCCGAATTCGAGCACTGGAATCAGTACTGGAATCTGGTGTGGAACAGCGCCGGTACCTACCGTGGCAACTGGAGCGGGCCATGGCCGTCGTTCACGCTGGTCCCGACAGCGGAGGGGCGGTATAAGGGTGTCCGGCAGGGGCCGCCCTGGGACACCGCTGAACTCCATTTCGAGGGTGAATGCCTGGTGGTTGCGGAGCTGCTCGCCTGTCGGCGACAATAGTCTGAGGTGGTCGATTGTTTCACCCCCGACCTCGGATTAGAGAGAAAGTGCCATTCTTAGTTGAAACTTGAAGCGGCCCCCTGATCTGGTACAAGTGGTTGTGAGATCAACACATCCACCAAATCAAGGAGGCCGCCGATGGCGAGTATCCAGGTTGTGCGTCCCCGACGCAAGAAGAAGGTCCTGAGCCGGAGTCAGCAGTTGAGTCGCGCGGAGTTCGCGGCGCTGGAGCTCGATGGGCGCATTGAAGCGATCCGGTCGTTGGTCAGGATCGGGCTGATGCAGGTGCACGAGGAATTGGACCGTGAGGTGATCGAGCTCGCGGGCGAGCGCTACGCGCGCAAGGGTAACGAGAGGGAGTACCGCCGCCACCGGACGAATCCTGGCACGGTGAAGTTGGCCGGCCAGCGGGTAGGGATCGAGGTGCCTCGGGTTCGAGGATCTGCAGGCGAGGTACGACTCTCGAGCTACCAACAGCTTCACCAAGGAGGGGAGCTGGATGAGACGATGTTTCGTCGGTTTCTGTACGGGATTTCGTGTCGCGACTACGAGGCGGCATCAGAGGCCGTGCCTGGGGCGATCGGACTCTCGAGTTCGACGGTATCGCGTCGTTTCCAGGAGGCGAGCGGCAAGCGCTTGAAGGAGCTGATGGAGCGGGACCTCACGGAGGTGGACGTGGTCGCCCTCTTCGTCAACGGCAGGACGTTCGCGGAGGCGGAGATGGTGTTGGCCGTGGGCGTGACGGTGGCGGGTCAGAAGGTGATGTTGGGCGTTTGCCAGACGGCGACGGAGAACGCACGGGCGATCGGTCAGTTCTTTGGTGATCTGAAGAGCCGTGGGTTGTCGGTGAGCTCGGGGATCCTGGTGGTGATCGACGGAAGCAAGGGGCTGCGCCGAGCCATGAAGGATGCCTTCGGGGCGCACGCACTGGTGCAGCGTTGCCAGTGGCACAAGCGGGAGAACGTGGTGTCGTATCTTGCCAAGGGCGAGCAAGCGGCTGCAGCGGGCGTATCAACGTCCGACGTACCAGGAGGCGAAGGCGGAACTGGAGAAGCTTCTGCGGGAGCTGGAGGGGTTGAATCAATCGGCGGCGGCGAGCCTTGCGGAGGGTCTGGAGGAGACGTTGACGTTGCACCGTCTGGGTGTGTTCGCGGCGCTGGGCCTTTCATTCAAGACGTCAAACTGTGTGGAGTCGATCAACTCGATGGCGGAGCAGCGCTGCGGCAAGGTACGTGCGTGGAAGAACTCGAGTCAGAAGCAGCGTTGGATGGCATCGGCGCTGTTGGACATCGAGCCTCGTCTCCGTCGAGTGCGTGGGTATCGCAATCTCCCACGGCTGCGAGCTGCGCTGATGCGTGAGCTCAAGCTCGATGCGAAGGAGGTCAAGAAGGTCGCGTGAATCCGCGGGGGCCGCGGAAAATTTCAACTAGGAATGGGCTTGGCTCGGATTAGACAGCGATAGACCGTATGTCAGTCCCCATGTGCTTTCTAATCGGGTCGCCCCGACTGACCCATGACGGGCCGGCCGGGGCTCCCACACCACCACGGCATGCGGGTCCGCAC
>CAZIIP010000324.1:0-4389 GCA_964539455.1 uncultured Rhodothermales bacterium | reverse complement strand
GATGCCCAGTGCGAGCAACCGCTCCAGCACCAGCGGATTATCGCCTGCAGCTCCGGCGGTGGTGTTGTCTCCGGAATCCGTCACAAACACGGTCGATTCCGGTGCATTTGCCGCGGTTCGCAAGGCCTCGTCGATCTCCGCCGTCGGCACGTCAAACACCAGCCGATGCCGTGCATCCCAGACAGCCTGTGCGAGTCGCTCCGCTTCCCGGCGGGCGAGATCCTCGTGTTCCGGATCCGCCGCAACCACCTGCACGCTCATGCCGGCGCGTTCGACATCCGTCCAGGGCATCCCGACGAAAATGGAAGCATCGAGCAGACCGTCTTTTGCCGCAATTTCGGGCAGTGATGCATAAAGCGATTTCAGCGGCTCGACAGCGGTAATTCCCTTCTCCCCCGGAATGATTATGGGCACGTTTATGTGGGCTACCGACGGATCCAGTCCTTCCGAGAGTGCACGATAAAGCAGCCGGACGGTGCGCTCGCGGGTCTCCGCCCCGTCGACGTGCGGGGCGGTTCGATAGGCCGACATGAGATCCAGTTCGGCCATGAATTCCGGTGAGATGTTGCCGTGCAGATCGAAGCTAGCGGCAATCAGCACGTCCTCTCCGACGATCTGTCGTAGATCACGCACAAAGTCCTGTTGCGCGTCCTCATAGCCCTCCACGTGCAGTGCGCCATGCATCTGGAGATAGACACCGTTCAGGACGCCCGCCTCTCTCGCCCCGTCGAGAATTTCGGATTTGAACTGCTCATAGGTCACCTTCTCCACTACCCCGAATGGACTTGCTGCGGCATGGGTCGTCGGGATGATCTCGACATTCCGTTTCAGCAAAAAGGCCGCCCAATCCTGGTTTTCCAGCGCTTCCTCTCCTCGTCGAATGCGGAAGTTTTCCACATTTGTCAGTTGTGGGATAAACGTATTCGACTCGTGTGCGATGCCGCCGGTCAGGATGCGCATCGGATGTTCGTCTGGTTGGTTGCATGAGATCAACGTGCAGGTCAACATGATGGCGAAGAGGATAGTGTAGACGGGGTGGCGCATGGCATGCCGCAGGTTGGGGGTGAAAGAAGGTTTTGGGACCATTCGGTCTGCGATACCGAATACTACGATAACAAATGATAGGAAAAACCCGACCGGGGATTCGCCTACTTGCCGGCGATCGTTTCGATGACCGTTCCTACGACAGGCTGCAACCGGGATGGTATTGGTTCTTCGAATTGCAGCCGCGCGCTAGGCCTCCTTGTGCCGTTTTCTTGACCACATAACGGCCCCCGCGAACCAGACGACGGAGGCAAACAGAAATCCGGTTTTAAGATCTCCTTCCGTCAAGGTGCCCGCGAAATACAAAACGGGCAGCGCCAGGCATACCACGAGCGCCAGGATCGATATGGATGCTACAGTTGCCTTCATGAGTGATCCGGTCCGTTTGTGGCGGGTGAAAGAGATCCGGTGCGAGAACGCGTCAGCCACATCAAAAACGTGTATCCCAACAGCGCGATGAAGTAACCCGGCAACCATCTGAAGTACAGATGGATCGGCATAAAATAGGCGGCCAGCAGCGTGCCACCCCAAACGAGCACGGCGTTCCAGTTAAACAACAACGAGCGCCTTTCGGCCCGGTACGGCCTGAGGCCGATCCTGGGAAACAACCAATGCTCAGCGACGACGATGGCTCCGATCGGCATCAGGATCAGGCCATAGAGCGCCACGTAGTCCAACAGTTTCATGAAGATGACGGGGAAACAGGACAGGATGGTCGTGATGATGCCCGCCGCCAGCGTCACCTTCCAGCGGGCCCAATTGGGCGTGATCGTCTGAAGAGCCAGGCCCGCCCGGTACAAGGTTGGATTGGCGGTTGTCCATCCGGCCAGCACGACGGCAACGGCCCCTGCAAACCCAAGGGCGGTGAATGCCATCAGTCCCGGATTCATGTCGCGGCCGATGCCTGCCACCATTATACCGGAGCAGATCCAGGCGAGAAAGTGACCGGTATACATCCCGATCGCCGAGTAGAAGCCGGCTTTCCACGTTTTTGCATAGCGGAAGAGGGCCATATCCGACAAGCCGATGTGCATCGCCAGATTGGCAAACCAGGCAAAGAACATGATGTGCCACATGTTGAAAGGCTCTTGTCCCTGGGCGGGGACGCCGTTCCATATGGTCGTGCCGGCGATCTCCCAGAAGTTGCTCAGATCGCTGCGAACCCCGAGTTTCGGCAGGGTGGCGATTGCGCCGGCCACAAAAACGACGAAGATCCAGGGTGCGACGATCCCTGAAAAGCGGCTGAGTTTCTCGAAGCCGAGAATGGCCAGCAGCGTGATCACTGCTCCGATCGCAAAGGTGATCAGGATCCAGCCGACGCTGCCTGGAAGGACGTCGTCCAGTTCCGGAGCCGGAACACCGAACCCCAGGCTAAGCGCCGTTGCCGCGACGGCAATCATCGCGCCGGCAAGAATACAGTACAGAACAGCGTTTGCGATGTTGTAGAGGAAGGTCACGCCCGGCCCGACGATCTTCCGTACATACCAGTAGAGCGTAAGACGCGTTTGCGTCGCAATCGGCGCGCAAATCAGTGCCCACGATAGAACGGCCAGGAGATTGCCCAACAGGAGCCCGAGCAGCAGATCGGCCACGGTGACGCCGTGGAGCACGAAAAATGCCCCGATCACAAATTCGGTGGCGGCGACATGCTCTCCCGCAAACAACGCGGCAAACGAACGGCCGGATTTGAGTTCATTTTCCTGTACGGGCTCGCGATCAAACTCGTAGAGTTGATCCATCCGTTGGGTCAGATCTTTGGCCATGGTGTGTTGAAACAGGTATGATTCACTGTAAGGCAGGCCAATATAGCCGTCGGCTGCCTGAAAATTGACGATTGTCGGGTCAATGATGGGCGCAGACCGGTATCTTGTATCTTCACCGGCATGCAAGCCGCATCACGGAACGTGGTTTCGCGGCTTGTCGTCAGATTGCGAAACCGTTGACCGGATTATTCCAACCGCCCCACACGCCACGCCAGTCCGACTCCGTCCATGTCACTCGCCGCCGTATTCGCCTTTCTTCTGATTCTTCAACCCCAGGATTCGACCGACGTGTCCACGCTGGTCCAACCCAATCCGTTGCCTGCTACACCTGCGGAAAGCCGGATGGAGGCTGCAGATATAAGACGCCGGCTTCGGGAGACGTCGCTCGTCAAAAACATCGCGTTCGAAAACATCGGTCCGACCATTATGAGTGGCCGGGTCACGGATTTGGATGTGAATCAAGATGATCCCACCGAATTCTACGTGGCCTATGCCAGTGGGGGACTGTGGAAAACGGTCAGCAACGGATCGGATTTTGAGCCGCTTTTCGATCGGCAGCCCGTTATGACGATCGGTGACATCGCGGTAGATTGGGATCGCGGTGAGACCATCTGGGTCGGAACCGGCGAGAACAATTCCAGCCGTTCGTCCTACGCCGGCAACGGTGTTTACCGCAGTAGGGACAAAGGCGAAACCTGGGAACATCTCGGCCTGTCGGAGAGCCATCACGTCGGCAGGATACGCATTCATCCGGATGACGAGAATACCGTTTGGGTGGCCGCCCTGGGACATCTCTACTCTCCCAACGAGCAACGCGGGGTTTTCAAAACGACGGACGGCGGAAAAACCTGGGATCACGCGCTCTCGATCGACGAGAATACGGGGATCATCGATCTCGTAATGGATCCCGCAAACCCCGACGTCCTGCTCGCGGCCGCATGGCATCGTACGCGCCGTGCATGGAATTTCATCGAGTCCGGCACCACTTCCGGGATCTACCGAACGTCCGACGGAGGCGACACGTGGACGCTCCTTACGACGCCGGAGAGTGGCTTCCCTGCGGGACCGGGGATCGGCCGGATCGGTCTAGCCGTCGCGCGCAGCAACTCCGATATCGTTTATGCACTGGTGGATAACCAGAATCTGCGACCGGAAGAGGAGGCGGAAGAGGAAGAGGAAGAGGAAGAGGAAGAGGAGGCGGTTGTTACCCGTGATCTGCTGCGTACAATTTCCGTGGACGATTTTCTAGCGCTTGAAGACGAAGATATCGAGGCCTTCCTGCGCGAAGAGGATTTCCCGGAGAGGTACGATGCATTGAAGGTACTGGAAATGGTTGAAGATGAAACCATTACACCTGTCGCATTGGTGGAATATCTGGAAGATGCCAACGAGGCGTTGGTTGATACCGACGTGATCGGTGCGGAGGTCTACCGGTCGGATGACGGCGGCCGGACATGGCGACGCACGCACGAGGGTTTCATCGACAGCTTTTACAATACCTATGGTTACTACTTCGGTGAAATACGCGTTGCGCCGCAGGATCCCGACAAGATCTATATCCTCGGAGTACCGTTTCTCAAGT
>CAZIIP010000323.1:0-4399 GCA_964539455.1 uncultured Rhodothermales bacterium | reverse complement strand
AGCAGCACCGGCTTGTTGGTCACCCCGACAGCCTTCAGCAACTCGAAGTTTTGCGTATTGCGTGTGCCGATCTGCACCATGACCGCCGTCGGGTGTCCCGTTTCTTCCAGCGCGTCATCGATCTCCTGGAGATGGCCCTCGTGTGTGACTTCCATGGCTACGAGACGCATTCCGTGCTTGCCGGCAAGTTCGAATACGTATGGAAGACAGGCTTTGCCATGTCCCTGGAACGAATAGGGATTCGTTCGGGGCTTGTATGCTCCCATACGCGTGCACACCTGACCGCAATCGGCAAGTGCCTTCATCATGATATCGACGTGCTTCGGCGTGTCGACCGCGCAGAGTCCCGCGAAGATGTGGAAGACGTTCTGTCCGAAGTCGACTCCGTTTACCGAGAACGATATATCCCGGTCGCCCTGCTTGTGGCGACCGAGCACGCGGTAGTCGTCAGAGATGCGCACCACCCGTTCCACACAGGGCAAGCTTTTCATGTCCTCGGTTGAGAGCGCGGCCGTGGAGCCCAACAGATAAATCTCCGTAAGGAGCTGCTGTTTACCCTGTACGTCATGTACCTGAAGCGTCACACCTTCGAGTGGTTCGAGGTGTTTCATCAGTGCCCGATACCCCGGTTCATCCCGCCTGGTATTGGGCTTAAGAATAAGAATCATGGTATGATGAGATAGATCCCCGCGCCAAATGGAAACGCAGGCTACTCGCCCTCCGGAAAGGCGAACACGGCGTCTTCGATTCCCTCGTTGATTGAAGCCTCCTCGATTGTGATGGAGAGGTTCGTCCCGCCGGAGTTGATCTCGAGTTTCATCGGCATCATCACGCCATGGACCTCCCGGTAGTCACTTAAAACGGTCTGCTGGTTAACTTTGGCGCCGGTTTGGCCGTCGATGCCCTCACCGTCCATTCGAACCGGCAGCATCGTTTCCGTATCGACGTAATACGTAACGACTGACGCGTCGGGGCGGGTAATGACAAGTTTGTGCGCCGTACCGCCGGCGATTTCCTCCTCGCCTTCGTAGCTGACGATATTTCCCTTGTCTTTATATCCCACAAGGTCTCCGTCGATATCTGCATTATGGGCCTCGAGCCTTGTCCGCTCCTCACCAAGTTTCCGCGGGCTCATTCCCATCATGGGATTGAGCTCCCAGGCTACCTCACCGTCGAATGCGGAAACGATTTCCATACCCATTTGCGGTACTTCGACGATGCGGCGAGACAAATTGGGGCGTTTTGCATAGATGGTGAGTGGCAATTCCATGCCCTGTACCACGGCCGTTCCGGTCATGACGGACGTATTTATGGAAGTCAAAGCTTCGTGTCCGCCCTGCGCCTCTATAGACCGATTGATCAGCTCGTCTTCAACACTAAGCGGTTCCGAAGGCGCGGCAGCAGGCCCGCTGGAGGCACAGCCTGAAACCAGCCCGATGACGATAAGCAATAACGTAAATGCCTGCAGATCTCTTTCCATGTCCTTTCATTATTGGTTTTACGGGAGCACATCCCCGGTAACGTGCCGACGATAAAGGTAGCGCATGCCGGGCTGCTTCAAAAGTGGCACGTTACATGAATTGTCGTCGCCCTTTTTGCAGTGTACCGGCAGTGTATATTCTGTTGGAACCGTTCGACTACAACGCGCCTCAAATGAATCTAAAAATCAGCCTTGCCGCTCTGACAGTCGCCGTGACGTGGGCATGTTCTTCGACCGAAGTCTTTGAGTCGATTGAGCGCCACTTCGCGCCCTATTCAGGCGCCGATACGCCGGGCGCCGCGGTCCTCGTGGCCCGCAACGGCAAGATCCTCTTTGAGCGGTGCTATGGGATGGCGGACCTGGAACATGGAATACCGGTAAATCCTGGAACCAACTTCAGACTCGCCTCGATCACGAAGCAGTTCTCGGCGCTCGCCGTGCTGCAACTGATAGCGGAGGACCGTCTTTCGCTACAAACAACGCTTGGAGAGGTTTTCGAGGGCTTTCCATCTTACGGCGACGCGATTACGTTGCAGCACCTCATGCGTCATTCATCCGGTCTCGTCGATTACGAATCCCTCATACCCTCGGACGCAACGGACCAACTGCGGGATCGCGATGTGCTGGATATGATGATGAAACAGGATTCAACCTACTTCACACCGGGTTCGGAATATCGATACAGTAATACCGCTTATGTGCTGCTTGGCCTGGTGGTCGAAGAAGTAACCGGGATCCGGTTCTCCATCTATCTCAAACGGAATGTGTTCGACCCCGCCGGCATGGATTCCACCGTCGCTTTCGAGGAGGGCCTGAACGAAGTGCCCGTCCGGGCATACGGTTATCGCCTGGAAGATGGACATGTCGCATTCGCAGATCAGAGTCTGACGAGCGCACTTCTCGGCGACGGCGGAATCTATAGTTCACTCACGGACCTGCTCAAGTGGGACCGCGCCCTCGCCAACGAAATACTGATCGACGGCACCTGGCTGGAGAAGGCGTGGACCCCGGGCATCCTTGCGACCGGTGATACGACCAATTACGGCTACGGATGGCGGATTGACCGCTTGCAGGGTCACCGCCGCATCCATCATACGGGGAGTACATCGGGTTTCCGAAACGTCCTTCAACGCTATCCCGATGACGGACTGCTGGTGGTCATCCTGACAAATAGAAACGATCCGGATGTCGCCTCCATCGCCGACAGAATCGCTCTTCGCTACCTGAGGGAATCTTTCTGACTCCGGTTACAAAACCGGACAACCGGGATGTTGTTAGTCCCGGAGGAAAAAGCCGCAGACCACACCAATCAGGGTGAATGACACAATGTCATACACCGCCACCCCGATGCTGTAGTCCCACGGATGATAGAACCAGAAGGGATTGCCCAGGTTACTCCAGACGGCGGTAATTAAACCGACCACTACCCCAAATCCGGCGGTAGCGCCCACCGATCCATGTGCGGACGGAATACTTGTGGCGAACAAGGAGAATATGAGTGCAGTAATGAACATAACCATCAGCCCAAGCAGCATATTCACCGGATTCATCATGCCGGCTCCATCCTTGTGTACGAAAAGCTGAACCAGTGGCCCGGCGGCGTGACGTTCTTCCGCGTTTTCATCGGTCATCTGTGGCACGAAATACACACCGGAGGCATCGATGTGCTCGCCGACCGCGTCCTGAACGGCAGCCGAATCCGAAGATTCCAATTCATGCATGATAAGCCCGCCGATAGGCGTCGCCCAGAAAATGAACCCCCAGAAAAAGGTCGCAACAGCGGCCAAGAGTGCACCAAGAATAGGTTTTTTCATCGTTTAGATAGGTTTGTGGCGTAGAGAGGCTGACATCATGATCATACAATATGAACATTATGTCAAGACCCGGCACCATCCATGTTGAGGCTGGTGCACGAAAAACCGCTCAAACCAGCCGGCTGATATCCAGGATTTGTTGATGAAGCGCCGGTGGCGCCGCTAGTACCTGGAATTTTTCATGGCGTCCTTCGGGCGTCAAATCGAAGCGTATGGGACGCCCGTTCAGGTGCGTGAAACGGCCACCCGCCTCTTCGATGATCAGTTTCGGCGCCGCAATGTCCCAGATACTCGTGTTATGGTTGATGCATCCGCCGAACCGTCCATCGGCCACGCAGGCAAAATCAACGAGACTGTTCGTGACCCGTAAATTGCGCACGCGCTCCACGGTACGGGACATCAGTTTCATTGAAGCCTTCGTAAATGCCGTGTCGCCGACCGCTTCCGTTGCGTGGACGAACAGCACTTCTTCCAGGGCTTTGGCCCGGGAGACGGAAACGGACGTCCCGTTTTTGGTTGCCCCCTTCCCGCGCGCGGCCAGATAGACGGCTCCTTCTTCGGGAAGCGTCATACACGCTTCTAGAGGACCCTTCTCGTCCAGAACCGCGACCAGCACGCCATACCAGGGCAGTCCTGCCGCGTAGTTTGACGTACCGTCGAGGGGATCGACAATCCAGGTGAGCGACGCTGTTCCCCCAACATAACCCGACTCTTCACCCATTCGAGCATGATTCGGGAAAGATCCGGCGATTACATCCATGATGGCGGCTTCGGCTTGGATATCTGCCTCCGTCACCACATTCACGTGATCGTGCTTGGATCGGATCTCCCGGAGCCGGCCACGATGCTGTTCAAGGACACGCGCTCCCGCTTTTGCCGCTGAGATGAGGGTGTGCCTGAGCTGATTCTCTTTCATATTCATACGATAGAACCGGTTTTGTGTACGGGCCGGATCGGCCGTATGCGCTGCACCTTCCGTCCACGCCGAACCGGCATTTTGCGACCGACAGCATTTTTGTGTACGGGCCGGATCGGCCGTATGCGCTGCATCTTCCGTCCACGCCGAACCGGCATTTTGCGACCGACAGCATTTTTGTGTACGGGC
>CAZIIP010000322.1:0-4402 GCA_964539455.1 uncultured Rhodothermales bacterium | reverse complement strand
TCAAAAACGCCGAGGGAGAAGCGATTTTCGAGCAATCCGGTGTCGAGGTACCGAAAAACTGGAGCCGGCTTGCTACCAACGTCGTCGCCAGCAAGTACTTCTATGGTGATCTCGATCATGCAGGACAGGATCCGGCACAGGGAGGACGCGAGCATTCCCTCAAGCAACTGATACACCGGGTCACGCGCACGATCGCCGATTGGGGAATCGACCAGCACTACTTTCTCACCAAGGAGGATGGAGACCGCTTCTGCGACGAACTTACCTGGCTGTGCGTCAACCAGCATGCGGCATTCAACAGCCCGGTTTGGTTCAATGTCGGTCTGAACCACCAGTACGGCATCAAGGATACGGGGGGGAAGACGATTTACGGTTGGAATTCGAAGCAGGAACGGGTGCTGTCCGTGGATCCATATTCCCACCCGCAAGCGTCTGCCTGTTTCATTATTCACGTCGAGGATTCCATCGACGATATCTGGAAGCTCATGAGCGAGAGCGCCCGGCTCTTCAAGTTCGGGTCCGGTGTCGGCGCCGACTGGTCGACGCTTCGGTCATCCAAAGAGCGGCTTTCGGGCGGAGGCACGCCTTCGGGTCCTGTGAGCTTCATGCGCGTCCAGGATGCGACCGGAGGGACGATCAAGAGCGGCGGAAAGACACGGCGGGCCGCGATCATGCAGACCCTGAAATGCTGGCACCCGAACATCGAAGATTTTGTGCTCGCCAAGCAGGAAGAAGAAAGGAAAGCCTGGGCGCTCATCGAGCAAGGCTATGACGGCAGTTTCAACGGCCCGGCTTACGGTTCCGTCGCGTTTCAGAACGTGAACCAGTCCATGCGTGTCACCGACGAATTCATGCAATCCGCGATCGACGGTACGCCGTACGGACTCCGGGCCGTGACCAGCGGATCGGTTGTCGAAAAAACCAGTGCGGAAGATCTGCTGAAGAGGGTATCTGAAGGAACCCACGTCTGTGGCGATCCCGGGTTGCAGTACGAAGACACCATCCAGCGTTGGCATACCTGCAAAAACAGCGGCGCGATCAACTCCAGCAATCCTTGCTCGGAGTACATGTTTCTGGACAACTCTGCCTGCAATCTCGCCAGTATCAATCTGCGCAAGTTCCAGTTGCCGAACGGCACCCTCGACGTTGAACGCTTCAAAGCCGCCACTCGTTTGTTGATTACCGCGATGGAGATTCTGGTGGACAATTCCGGATATCCCTCGGAAAAAATCGCGCGCAACAGCCACCTGTACCGGCCCCTTGGCCTGGGCTTCTCGAACCTTGGTGCCCTCCTGATGTCGATGGGACTACCCTATGATTCGGATGAAGGACGTACCGTCGCTGCAGCGATTATGGCGATCGAGCATTGCGAAGCATACGCCCGAAGTGCCGAAATTGCCGCAAACAAATGGATCGGACCATTTGCCGACTACACGCGCAATCGCGAGCCGTTCATCGAGGTGATGAAAATGCACCGCGACGCGGTGGAAGACATCCAGGAAGGTTGTCCGGAGTATCTGCTGGACACCGCGCGCGAGTGCGGAGAACGGATGGTCGCCAACGGCAAGCGGTATGGATACCGCAACGCCCAGGTAACCGTGCTCGCTCCCACCGGCACCATCTCGTTCATGATGGACTGCGATACGACCGGCATCGAACCGGATCTGGCGCTGGTCAAATACAAGCTGCTCGCCGGAAAAGGCGACGGTTTGTTGAAGATCGTCAACCAGACCGTCCCCGAGGCCCTCACACGCCTCGGCTACAAGGACCGCGATCGAGATGCTATCCTCACGTACATCGAGGAAAACGATACCATCGAAGGTGCGCCCGATCTCAAAGTGGAGCACCTACCGGTGTTCGACTGCGCGTTCACACCCCTCAACGGCAAGCGTTCCATCCACTACACGGGACATATCAAGATGATGGCCGCCTGCCAGCCGTTTATCAGCGGTGCGATCTCGAAAACGGTCAACCTCCCCAAAGACGCGAGCGTGGCAGACATTTCGGATGTCTATGTGCAGGGCTGGCAACTTGGACTGAAGGCCATTGCCATCTATCGCGAGGACTCCAAGCGAAGCCAGCCGCTTTCCACCTCTCAGGGCGGAAATACGGCCAAAGTCGGCGCAGGCGACGGAGCCGCCACAGACGAGCCGAATATCGTGATCAAGGAGATCGTCAGAACGGAGAGAAAACGTCTGCCGGATGAGCGGCCATCCATCGCACACAAATTCTCGATCGCCGGACACGAAGGCTATCTCCACGTCGGGCTGTATCCCGACACCGAGATGCCGGGTGAAATTTTCATCACCATGGCCAAGGAGGGATCGACCATCTCCGGCCTGATGGATGCCTTCGCCACGTCGGTATCGATGGCACTCCAGTACGGCGTTCCCATTGCGGATCTTTGCAACAAGTTCTCGCACATGCGCTTCGAGCCCAGCGGATTTACCAACAACCGGCAAATCCCGATCGCCAAGTCCATCATGGACTACATTTTCCGCTATCTGGCGCTCAAATTCCTGAACGTGCCGGCTGACGAAACCCCTGAACTCACGGATGCGAAGGAAGGAGTCGCGTCCGAAACCGAAGAGAGCGGTCCGGCACTGGATGAGGAGCAGATGGAACTGTTCAAGGGGGAGGGCAAGCCTCTCGTAGGATCGACGATTGAAGAAGTCCTGGACAAGGAATCCGACAGCCGAACCGATACGCAAAGACAGGCACATTCATCCGGTGCCTTTCACAACCAAGGCGACGCGCCTTCTTGTCCGAACTGTGGCGCCATTATGGTACGTTCCGGCACGTGCTATAGCTGCAACGGCTGCGGTACGACCAGCGGATGCGGGTGACGGCAGCATGTTCTAAGGGTCTTAACTATCGACATAGGCCTCGCCTTGCGGCGGGGCCTATTTTAGACCCTGCAAATAGCCCGCAAATAGCGCACCGACCACTGCCTGGAAACCTACCTGCTGGTTTCGCCCGCCTTGAATTCCCACCGGATCGCCAGAACTCCATGGGAGTACCATGTTCCGGCAGCAACCTTACGTACTTTTCAACCGGTCCGATTCGTTCCCCAAATCACCACCGCACCATTGATCCTGCACAGCTACCTGACGGGGAACCCATCCCATCCCCCACTGATCATCTTGCACGGCCTCTTCGGCTCAGGAGACAATTGGCGCACCGTGGGCAAAATGCTGGCAGACGCTTTTTATGTCGTTGCGTTTGATCTGAGAAACCACGGCCGTTCCGGGCACGCGACGGAAATGCGGTACGAACACCTCGCAGGTGACGTCGCGCAGAGCATGGATGATCTCGACATCGATAACGCCTCCGTCATCGGTCACTCCATGGGCGGCAAAACGGCCATGCACCTTGCACTGCTGCGGCCCGACCTCGTGGACCGACTGATCGTTGTCGACATTGCACCAAGAGCACATCCGCCGGAACATCTTCAAATCTTGAAGGCACTATGCAGCCTGGATGTGACCGCCGTCGGCTCCCGAAACGAGGCACTTCGAGAACTCAAGCCGGACATCCCGGACGAGAGGGTCCGCCGTTTTTTGATCAAGAATCTCGTCCCCGCGAACGACCACGGGTACAAGTGGATATTCAATCTGCCGGCCATCCGGCAAAACTATCCCGCCATTATCGGCGGAATCGACAGCTTTGACCTCTTCGAAAAGCCTGCGCTCTTCATTCGGGGAAAGGAGTCGACATATTTTTCGGAAGCCGACTTCGAGACGGCCCGCGCCTACTTTTACGACGCCGATATGGTGACCCTGCGAGGAGGCCACTGGGTACATGCAGACGACACGGACAATTTTGTCCGTGAAGTGAAGCGCTTCCTTGTCCCAAACCCGGAAGAATAGCCGGCCGATCCAGAAACCGTCACAATCAAGAACCACCGAACAGCCTCTCCCGCCAACCGCATTGCCCGCTTGGCTTCCGTATCTTGGTTCTTTTTCTGAAACCGACCGGATCCTCTCTCAGACAGCACCATGCGCACCATTGCCACGTGCATACTTCTGGCAACCTTTTTTGCGGTACCCTCCGTTGCCCAGAATACGGGCCCGAATCAGCCTGTTGACTCCTCGCTTCTCGATGTGCTCCAATACAGGTTTGTCGGCCCATACCGCGGCGGTCGGGTAACCGCCGTAGCGGGCGTTCGGCAGAAACCGTATACGTTCTATATGGGTGCTACCGGAGGAGGCGTCTGGAAATCGTCGGATGCCGGCACGACCTGGAACAATGTATCCGACGGTCATTTCGCCGTCGGTTCTATCGGATCGATAGCCGTAGCACCCTCCGATCCCAATGTGGTCTATGTAGGCACGGGATCGGCCGCACCGCGCGGCAATGTCTCGGCGGGGCGGGGGCTGTATCGATCGACCGATGCAGGAAA
>CAZIIP010000321.1:230-4418 GCA_964539455.1 uncultured Rhodothermales bacterium | reverse complement strand
AGCGGACGTCCGGGCAATCGGCACCATCTATCATACGGTGTATCTCAAAGCGACGCGATCGGGAGAAAACAACCGGCAGCGTTCCTTGCGACTGCGGCCGGGCTTACGCTGGAGACCCTCTTCAAATACCAGCGTTCGCTTTTTGTCGGAGGTTCGGGCAACATATACCGTCGACGACTTCGATCTGGGAGGAAAACCGCGAAACGACCAGTCGGCCAGAGAGCTTCGCTATGAACTTGATCTGGAGCATCGACCGGCAGAGGGAGTGCGCGTTCTGGTAGACGGAAGCGTCAGTGACCTGCATCTCGGTAGGCTCATCTGGAGCCGTTTTGCTGAAATCCCGTTCGATACGCTCCGCACCTGGGGCCTCTGGGGACGGCTTTCCGCCGGACGCACCTGGACGGCCGAGATTGGTGCGCGCGCATTTGTTCGGCGTGATTTCGACAACCGCACCTCCGTTTCATACGATCGGATCGACAGCGAAGGCATGCCGGTGCGCGACGCACAGGGCCATCCGGTCCGGGACATGATCTCGAGACCCGGCCGGGAATGGATCGAGCAGTTCGGTCCTACATGTGCGGTTTCGTGGTCGCCGGCCGGCGGCTCTACCATCAGAGTCGACGGCTGGATTCAGATCCAGCGCATCCGCCAGCAGCTGTTCGGGCCCCTTCCCCCAGAGGAAGCAGACCGCATTGTTGAAGCCGCAAGCAGCGGCAATACCCGGATTATCCCCAATCTCTCGATGGAAATCGCCTGGCGTTTCTAATTAGTCCCATGTCCGATACATTGGAAAAAAAACGCAACGTGACAACGACTCTCGGAATAACCGGTGGAATCGGCAGCGGAAAGACAACGGTCTGCCGCATGCTGGGCAATCTCGGTGCAAAAGTATTCTATGCCGACGACGTCGGAAAACGGATCCTGGTTGAAGATTCGACGGCACGTGCCGCGCTGACACGGCTCGTCGGTGCGGAGGCCTATCACGATGACGGATCGCTCAACCGCGGTTATGTCGCAAGCCGTGTATTCGCCGACGAAAACATGCTTGCTAAACTCAATTTAATTGTCCATCCCCGCGTGGAGGCCGCATTTGAAGCGGAGAAGGCAAAGGCTGAAAAGCATTCGGTGGATCTGCTCGTACTGGAAGCGACACTGCTGTTCGAATCGGAATTGCACCTCATGCTGGATGCGATCGCCGTCGTGGTATCGAAGCGCGAAACCCGAATTGAACGCGTAGTCGGTCGCGACGGCGTAACCGCGAACGCAGTAGATGCGAGGATGCGTCATCAAGCGGACGACAAAGCGTTGCTGGCCGGTGCCGACTATGTGATCGATAATAACGGTTCACTCGGTGATCTGGAACGTGCGGTCGGCTTGCTCTTCCACCGTTTGGTTGGACCGGTGCGGAAAAAAGAGAAGAGGCATATTCGCGCGCGATGAGATTTGATGCAATGAGGTGTCGGGATGATCATTCCATGCAAAACATGCCAGGTGCGGTCATGGCGTCCCGATGACGGCCCGTCACTCGCACTGCACGCCAACAACCGCAAGATCTGGCAGCAGTTACGGGATCGTTTTCCGCACCCTTATACATTGGCGGCTGCGGTGGAATGGCTCGAGTTCGCTACGACGGCCGAGCCGAACACAAACTTTGCCATAGCGATCGAGGACGGTGTCGTAGGGGGAATAGGATTCGAAATACAGGACGACATCAACCGTTATTCCGCTGAAATCGGCTACTGGCTTGGAGAAGCGTTATGGGGCCGCGGGATCGCCTCCGAAGCACTCGTCGCGGTCTCGGCCTACGCCTTCAAAAATTTTGCGCTGATCCGTCTTTTCGCCATGCCGTTTGCCGACAATCCGGCATCTTGCCGTATCCTGGAGAAGGCCGGATACGTTCGCGAGGCGGTGCTCCAAAACAACGCAGTGAAGGATGGAAAGGTGAAAGATCAGCTACTGTACGCCAAACTCAATAGGCGGTAGGAAGATCAGCTATTGTACGCCAAGCTCAATAGGCGGTAGGACGTAGAATGACGTAGAACGTCGCCGCTCAATGCCGCGATAACGGTCAGGTTCGCGGCCGAGAAGCGGTTGGAAAGCAGATCCGATCGCGCACTGATAAAAATGCTTTATTGCCCGAAACGCCCCACACGCTACGTCTCTCGAACAACTCCATAACGATCCCATCGACTGGCGCTATCTGGAAGTTATGTGCGATCGCCATTTTGGTGATATCGCCGATTGCTACTTTCGCGCGCAAATGTTGGGGGATAGGCACATTCCGGAAACCGGACCGGTTATCATCGCCCCCAATCATAGCGGCAACGCCATGCCTTATGATGCCATCGTGCTCGATTATCTCCTCTGGCGCAAGGCAGGCTTCGATCGCTCTTCAAAGTGCAGGTCCGTATTCACTCCCGCTTTGACGGCGGCCCCCTGGATGCGCCCCTACGGAATCGACAACTGGTGGCGAAGGGTCGGTGGCGTCGACATGACATTCGGTAACTTCGAGGCGCTGCTGCGACGGGGACATCGCGTGATCTACTACCCCGAAGGCGTACCCGGTATCGGGAAAGGGTTCAACAAGCGCTATCGTCTGCAACACTTTCATACGAGCTTTGTGGTATTGGGCGCAAAGCTCGACGTGCCGGTCAATCTCGTCAGTATCGTCAACGCGGAGTGGTTGAATCCGCTCAGTCTGTCCTCGAACCGGCTAAACAGGCTCTCGGAACGTTGGCTCAAGATTCCATTTTTGCCGATGCCTGCAGCGATGCTCGCGTTGCTCTTTCCCTTCATGTTCTATCTGGCGTTTCCCGGCAGGCTCGTTTTTGAGGTGCACGAGCCGCTCGACATGCGGGAGCGGCTGCGGATGGTGGGCGAGACCAACCTCTCGGCCCCCAGCCGCGAAAACTGCAAGCTTGTAGCGGAACAGATCCGAAGAGAGGCCCAGAGAAAGCTCGACGAAGCGGTTGAAAGGCACGGGGCCAAACCGTGGGATCTGCGGGGGCTTCTCAATGCACTCGCCTCGATTCACGGCAGGGCCCTGAAAGCAACTCCTCTCGGATGGCCTTACTCATTTGTCGCGCGTCATCGCGACCTGGACCGGAAGCCCGCCCGCTCGTGGCTTCACGGTTTCGTGCGAGATCTGGACATCGCCGCGCATTTCGTGCCCTTCGGTTGGCCGCTTCTCTCACTTGCCGGGAAAATGCGCCGTCCGCCGTACGGTCACAGAGGACTGTCGGAAGCGGAAAAACACATGCGCAGCGGCCGATACGTCTGGTCACTTACCGGGACTAAAACGCAAGCAGGACGGCAGACGCCGTAGCGCTATGGAAACTTATGACGAGCAGGCCGGCGGGCAGTTGCGTTCCACTTAATGCCGACCGGGATAAGGAGAAAGACAAGGTTTGCCGTCTATTCATTTTGAATCTTTCCGGTCGCGAAACGCTCCGGCAACCTGCTCTGCATGTTCCTTTCCCTGCACCTTGTCGATGACCTCGCCGCCGACCACAATCTCATACCATCCGCCTCCTATCGATCGAATCTCCACATCGGCTTCCCCGGCTTCGTCCCACCCCGACTCTTCTTCCTTCTTCAGCTCGTCGAACGCGCGCTCCAGATCTTCAACACGAGATTTGAGATGGCTGATTACGTCGTCGGACGACACGTCGAGGCTGTCCAGCGTCGAGACAATCACCTCGCGAATTTTCGCCTCCAGCACCTCCCATCTCTCCCCGAATTCATCCGCCGCATCCTCCAGTATGGCTCTCGCCTCGTCAACGACTTCCTCGATCTTCTCACCCAACTCCGAAGTCGCGGCCGGCTCGGACGCTTCCGCTTCCGGCTCCTCTTCCCGTACCTCTTCAACGACCTCCTCGGCTTCACTTTCCAACGCTTCGAAAAACCGGGTGACTTCGTTTTCGGCCTGTTCCAGACCGTCCAGCACAGCGCGCTGAACCTTTTCCATGGATTCTTTTAGCTCGTCCAGGAAGCTCTTGTTGTCATTTTCTGCCATTGGACCCTATCCATCTCGCCGGATGATCTACGACCACGGGAAATGGCGCGATTCTACCGGCCGTTACGCATGTACGGTAAAGGAACCTTCCACATGCTGTTTACGGCAGGTGCATGCCGCTTGTTGCTCCCAATCGCGAACGGCCGCAAGGACGCCTGCTTTCGGTACCGGAA
>CAZIIP010000321.1:0-220 GCA_964539455.1 uncultured Rhodothermales bacterium | reverse complement strand
AACCGCCCCACTGAAGGGGCTTTGGATGTAGTGCCTCATGAAACCACGCCACCAATCGGAGCGATTTGCCGCCGGCGTCGATGTCCAAATGATTTCACCTATCCGACACTCGATCCTCTTCGGTCACGCCGATTTTGCATTCCTGCGAAAATGGGTACCGGTGATCGTGGTTTCCTTGCTGGTCCAGTGGCTCCTTCCCCAAACGCGATCCGCGGCCCAG
>CAZIIP010000320.1:0-4421 GCA_964539455.1 uncultured Rhodothermales bacterium | reverse complement strand
GGATTCAGACAGGGATCGATGATGACAACCGCCCGCTCCAGCCAGCTTTGCGTCAGCGCGTTCGCAGGGTCGGCAAGCGCATGCAATGTGACCATCGCGCTCTCCGCGGATACCGCCTCATTGCCGTGAACATTATAGCTCAGCCAGACAATTGCCGGACCCGGGTCAGGCTCCCCTTCCCCTTCGATGCGCTTCGCGCGCCGCAGATTATTGTTCCGTATAGCGTCCAGTCGGTTTACATTCTCCTCCGACGCCACGATTGCCAAAACCAACGGACGCCCTTCGGTCGACGCTCCATACGGTTGCAGCACAACGCTGGGACGTGCGGCTGCGACATGTTCGAAGTAGCGCAGCACCATATGATGCTCCGTGAAGTGATTCCCGGGCGCATAGCCGAGAAACTCGGTTGGAGACAGCAGCGTGTCTTGTGCCTGGAACGGCATCGTGAGAAGAAAGGACAACAATCCTGCTGCCGCGATACACTTCATGGTTCGAACCGGGTTGCGTGAAAACGTATGCTTCTGACCGACATCGACGAAACGAGTAAATTACGACATCCGTACCATCTCATCAGATCGCCGATCGAATGAATCCCTTCCGTCTGCCTTTACTCGCTTGCTTTTCGCTCGCTGCCGTCCAGTTGTCAATCGCACAGCCCGATACCGATATTTTCCTTGCCCCGGTCGAATGGGCCGGCGGCAAAATTCGGATGGGTGAGGCGACGAATGTCACGAAGCGTCCGGGCTACGACAACCAGCCACAATTCCTCGGCAACAATAGCGGGTTCCTATTCTCTTCGTACAGGAACGGGCAGGCCGACATCTACTTGTTCTCACTGGAGGACCGTGTTGTCAGCCGTGTAACGGACACGCCGGAGAGCGAGTACTCTCCAACGCCTGCACGGGACGGAGATGGATTCACGGTGGTTAGAGTGGAAGCTGATTCTACGCAACGGATTTGGCGATTCGATGCGAACGGAAAACGGCCGCAGGTGGTACTGGATGAGATTCATCCCGTCGGCTATTACGCATTGGGATTCGAAAACACCGTCGCGCTCTTTGTTTTGGGCGATCCGCCTTCCCTTCAAATTGCCGATGTTGCTTCCGGCGTGTCCGAGGTGGTCGCTACGGACATCGGTCGCTCCCTCCGGAAAATTCCACTGCAGCGGGCCGTTAGTTTCTTCCAGCGAAAGACAGACGGCTGGTCCATCGAGCGCTATGATATTCCGACAGGGAACATCAGCCCGCTTACGGTCCCGCTCCAGGGATCGCTTGACCATGCCTGGCTGCCTGACGGAACGCACATTCTGATGGCCAGAGGTCCCGCAATTTATTCGTGGGAACCGACCCACAGGACATGGACCCCTGTCGCCGACTTCAGGGCGCAGGGAATCTCGGGAATAACCCGTCTCGCAGTCAGTCCGGATAGCAAATGGCTCGCATTCGTGGCAGCTGAACACTAGGGCCTGTTCACACTAACTGGACACGCGCACCAGCGGCCAATCGGTTAGCGTGAACAGGCCCTGGCGTTCAGCGATCAACGACCAGGTTGCTCAGGCCGCTCAAAAAGGCACAAACCTGGCGACAACCCCATTCGCTGACCAACAGCGTATCACGTTGAGCGCTGAACGCTCTGGCCGTCAGGCTACCATCTCCATCTTCTCCGCGTCCCATTTCATCACTTTGCCCTGCCGGTAGCTGTCGTTGCACAGATTGGCAGGTGCGGCGGCACGGTGCCCATAGGTTGCGTCCTCAAACACGGGCGTGCCGTTTCGGATGGAATCGAAGAAGTTGGCCAAGTGGTCGAAGCGCGAGTCATAACCATCCGGTGCTTCGTAGCGCGTTTCTCCTTTCATGGGTGGCGCGACCTCTGGTCCTTTACGCTGTGCCATGAACCAGTCGATGAACACCTTCTGCGAAGCTTCCGACCACGTCCGCACGGAGTTGTAGCCGCCGATCACGGTGTCCGGTGAGTGTTCGTGCTTGTCCACGACGCCGACCTGACGCAAGGTCAGGCCGTTTCCTTCGCGGGCCAGTTCGCCCTCACTGCCGATGTATCTGAAGTATCCACCACCACCTCCTCCTGATACCCAGTTGGTGGAAAGGGTCAACGTGAAGCCCGGATGCGTGTCCGTTTCGGGATAGTTGCAGATTCCTGCAATCACATCATAAACGTCACGGCCGTCCTTCCAGTAGCGCAGACCGCCGGTGGCCATGATCGTCTCCGGTCCGATCGAATTCACTGCCTTGTGAATGCCGGTGAAGTGGTGCACGAAAATATCACCTGCAACGGCCGTACCGTAGTCCCAATAGTTCCTCCAGCGGAAGCACCGGATGGGTTCGAACGGACGTTTGGGTGCACTGCCGAGGAAGCGATCCCAATCCAGGTTTTCGGGGGTGGCGTCTTGGGCCACGGAATACTGCCATGCTCCGATCGACGTATTGCGCGCCGACTTCGATTCAACCATGTTGAGTTCACCGATCGCGCCCGCAGCGATCAGTTCACGTGCCTTCTGATTCAGAATCGAACTGCCCTGCTGGCTGCCGACCTGAAAGACGACACCCGTTTCATTGGCGACATTCACCACGTCCATACCCTCGGCGACCGTTCTTGTCATCGGCTTCTCGCAATAGACGGCCTTGCCGGCTCTCATCGCGTCAATCGACATGGGGGCATGCCAATGGTCCGGCACGCACAACAAAACGGCATCGACATCGTCTCGCGCCAGAATTTCGCGGTAGTCCGTATAGGTGTCCACGTGCGAACCGTAGTACTCCTTTACCCGCACCTTTCGCGGTTCAAAAACGTCTGCAGCCGCCACAAGCTCAACACCGGGCACCTTCAATGCAGTGTCGGTATCGATGAAGCCGATGATCCCGGCGCCGACGAGCGCAATTCTTATGTTGTCATTTGGTGAGACGACGCGGGCCGGTTCGGCAAGCCGATGGACGGCAAACCGGTTACGACCAATTGCGGTGGTGCCCACCGCCGCAAGGGCGGATGTTGCGGAAACACGCTTTAGAAAATCACGCCGCGAACGCTTGCTCGACTTTGTCATGTATGGTCCTCTCCTGTTTCGTCCGTAGTGATACAGCTATAGCTACTAACATTACAACCGAACAGACTTGGGATCAAGGATTCAATTCTTAGATCAGGTGTTACGAGAATGCCTTTTCGAACTGCGGAGGTCGATTTGGTATGCCGTCTCCGACCCGGTCCGACCAGGATTGTGGCCGTGGGCCGTGCAGTATGCGCGGAGAAAACGGACGATATGCAGTTCCTTCGCATTTACGCCCTCATCGCAAACCAAACGGCAGGCTTTCGTGATCCACTCGGGAACGTTATTACGCTAATTATCTATGAGAGGCAACGGCAGCAAAGGGGGCTCTTTTCGATTGCCGTCACGAAGGTTTTCAAACGTCATCACGGAGTATTATGGGATTGATGCGGAATTGGTGCATCGTCACGATGTGGCTATGCATGGGCCACCAACTGTTCGCGCAGATATCATTTACCGAAAAGCCGGAAGACATGCAGGTTGTGCCGCGTGATCTTTCGACAAATGTGGGCGCAGTTCGTTTGGTCGGCACAGCGGATGCTTCCGGCCAGTTGCGTGTCGTTGTCCACCGCAACGAGCAGTCTACGGCGTGGAAGGACCGAAGCTGGAACGTATCCGGCAACTTCTCCAAACGGATCGACATTCCGGCCGAGCGCATCAACTATGATTTCACCATCTATTTCGACGGCGATGTAGTCGCCACCGCAAATGACGTCGTGGCAGGGGATGTCATCGTCGCACACGGCCAGAGCAATGCCACCGCCGTGATGCGCGACGGGCTCAGCGCAAACAGCCATCAGGATCCGTTTGTGCGGGCGTTCGGTGTGCAGTTTGCCTGGGAGGGACCGTGGCTGCAGGCTGAAGGCGACAAGAACTCGGTGATTGCCGAAAACCTCGGCTCCGTCGGTCAGTGGGCGCTGCGTCTGGCAAAACGACTTTCCGACGAAGAGGGCATTCCCATCGCCATTTTGAACGGCAGCCGGACCGCCAAAGCGATACAGTTTTTCCTGAGGAAAGAGTCGGATCCTGAAGACACGGACACGAATTACGGCCGGCTGCTTACGCGCACACGCAACGCCGGGGTCGACAACCATATCCGGGCGTTTGTATGGTACCAGGGTACTTCCGATGTGATCGAGGGCAACACGGTCGAGACGTATGCGAACAGATTTGACGACCTCTACAACGACTGGATGGAGGATTATCCCGGCCTGGAAGTGATCTACATGATGCAGAACCGCAGATGCAAGGAGTATGTGGCTCTCGAACTTCAGGAATGGCAACGGCAGCGTGACGGCGATCCCACCTATCCATTGCTCCAGGTGGTAAGTACGAACGGGCTGGCCAAATATGAAGACAATTG
>CAZIIP010000319.1:0-4432 GCA_964539455.1 uncultured Rhodothermales bacterium | reverse complement strand
ACTTCATACGGATTGGTCAACGCCTCTAGTGCATTCATGGTAGCCGCGACCACGTTGTGGGGGTTTGACGAACCCAGCGACTTGGAGAGTATGTCCTTGATACCGGCAGCCTCGAGAACCGCCCGTACCGCACCGCCCGCAATCACGCCTGTACCGGGTGAAGCAGGTTTCAACAGCACCTTTGCGGCGTCCTGTTTGCCTAGGATCGCATGCGGAATGGTCCCGTTTACGACGGGCACACTCACCATCCGTTTTTTCGCGTCCTCGGTACCTTTCGAAATGGCGTTTGCCACCTCGTTTGCTTTTCCCAGGCCGTGACCCACCGCACCGGAGCCGTCACCGACGACGACAACGGCGCTGAATGAGAAGCGGCGGCCCCCTTTGACCACCTTGGCAACCCGGTTCACGCTTACGAGCTTCTCGATCAGATCGGACTGCTCCGCTCCGCGTTGTCTTCTTTTACTACTGCGTTTGTTTTTCGCCATGGAATTCTTCGTGTTGCGAAATCCGCATAAATGCTAGAACGACAAACCGCCCTTGCGTGCGCCTTCCGCGAGGGCACGCACCCTGCCATGATACCGGTAAACATTACGGTCGAACACGACCGTCTCGACACCTTGCTCTTTCGCTCTTTCGGCAACCAGTTGGCCGACGGACTGCCCCACGTGCGTCGGATTGTCTCCATCGACCCCGGATGCTTCACGGCTGGATGCGGAAACGATGGTGTGGCCCGTCCGGTCGTCAATGACCTGGGCATAAATATGCCGGTTGGACCGGAATACGCACAGCCTCGGACGGGCATCCGTGCCACGGATCTTGGCCCGAACGCGTTCTTTCGTACGCTTGCGTCGTTGTGCTCGTTGGTTCTTTGCCATTGGACTATCGGTTATCGGGCTGCCGCCGTTTTGCCGGCCTTTCTGCGGACATATTCGTCGACATAACGGACACCCTTGCCCTTGTAAGGCTCCGGTGGCCTGAGGCCTCGGATTTTTGCGGCTACCTGCCCAACCAGTTGCTTGTCGATTCCTTCAACCGTGATAACGGGGTTGCCACGACCTTTGGTCTCGGCCGATACCGTAACGCCTTCGGGTGGCAGGAAGTAGATCGGGTGTGAGTAACCGAGCGCCAGTTCCAGCACGCCGTTATTCACTTCGGCACGGTAACCTACGCCGATGACTTCAAGTTTCTTCGTATAGCCGTCCGTAACGCCGAGCACCATATTGTTCAGCAACGATCGATAGAGCCCGTGCATGGCCTTGTGCCGCTTCTGGTTGGTCGGGCGGACCACCGTTAACTCGCCCTTGTCTTTCTTGACCGTGATATCCGGGTCAACCTGCAAAGAGAGTTCCCCTTTCGGGCCCTTGACAACCACCAGGTTGTTCTTTTGGACGTCCACCGTGACGTTGTCCTTGAGCGCTATCGGAAGCTTGCCGATTCGTGACATCTCAATTTCCTCGATTCCAATCGAAACTGCGTTAATGAACAGGTTTACCGGGTTATTCGATGTAGGCGAGCACTTCGCCGCCGACATTGAGGCGACGTGCTTCCTTGTCCGTCATGACGCCACTCGACGTCGACACGATGGCGACGCCGAGACCGTTGAGTACCCGGGGCAAGTCCGCCGACGATACGAACCGCCGCAATCCCGGTGACGAAACACGCTGAAGACGCGAGATGGCCGGTACGCCGCCACGTCCATACTTCAAGTAAATACGCAGCAGTCCCTGCTTGCCGTCGTCCACATCGATATACTTGCGGACATATCCTTTATCGACAAGGATCTGCGTCATTGCACGTTTCAGCTTTGAGGCCGGAACGTCTACATACATCCGACTGGCCTGATGGCCGTTTCGAATGCGTGTCAGGTAGTCGGCTACCGGATCAGTTACACTGCTCATGTTCTTACAGATTCAAAACCAGTTTACCAGCTTGCCTTTCGCACGCCGGGTATACGGCCGTTAAGTGCCAGATCCCGGAATACGATGCGGGAAATCCCGAATTTTCGCATGTAGCCACGCGAACGTCCCGACATGGCACAGCGATTGCGAAGGCGCACCGGACTCGCATCCCTCGGGAGCCGCTGCAACGCCTCATAGTCGCCGGCAGCTTTCAACTCCCTGCGCTTCTCGGCGTATTTCGCAACCATCCGACGGCGCTTTTTCTCTCTTGCTATCCAGCTTTTCTTTGCCATGGGTGTGTCTGCGTTGTTTTGTGATTAAGCGGCCTGCTCTTCGCGCCGAACGAAAGGCATACCCAATCCCTTCAACAGTGCAAGCGCCTCTTCATCGGCTCCGGCGGTTGTCACAAACGTGACGTCCATGCCGTTGATATTGTCTACGTTGTCAATCTTGATTTCGGGAAAAATAATCTGCTCCTTCACCCCGAAGGAATAATTGCCCCTGCCGTCGAAGCTCCGGTCCGAAACACCCTGAAAATCCCTCACACGGGGCAGCGCCAGCGTAATCAACCGGTCCATAAACTCATACATCCGATCGCCGCGCAGCGTCACGCGTGCGCCTATCTCCATGCCTGCGCGAATCTTGAAATTCGAGACACTCTTCTTGGCCTTCACCTTCACGGGTTGCTGGCCGGTGATCGCCCGCAATTCGCTGACGGCATCGTCCATGAGCTTCTTGTTCGTCGGCGCTTCTCCCACCCCCTTGTTGATGACAATTTTGGTTAGGCGGGGCACCTGCATGCGGTTCCTGTACGCGAAGCGCTTGATCAACTCCGGTACCACCTCGTCCTTGTATCTCTGCTTTAGTCGTGGCGTGTACATTTTTCGCTATGCTTTCCTTCGCCCTGGTAATTCGCGGGCAGAATAGATAGAACCTTATTTCTTGACAGCTTGTTCCTAGTGGTCCAGTTCTTCACCGGTAGTGACGGCATATCGAACCCAGCGTTTCTTGCCCGTTTCCGGGTCTTCAATGCGTTTCCTGCCCACCCGTGTTTGTTCTCCCTGTGAGTCTACCGGCATCACATTGGAGATATGAATCGGGTGTTCCTGTTCGATCCTTCCGCCTTCCGGATACAGTTGGTTTGGTTTCGTGTGACGCATACGGATATTGACTCCTTCCACGATGACGCGTCCGGTTTTCGGGAAGACGCGCAACACGCGGCCGGTAAAGCCTTTCTCCCGATCCCGGAGGCCGGTGATGGCTTTGGTTAACATGACCATATCGCCCTTCTTCACATGAAGCTTTGGCTGCTTGTTCTTCGTCCGTGGCATGTTTCTAGGCTCGTTTCAAAGGGGGCATAAAAATCGGCTTCCTACAGCACTTCAGGCGCCAGTGAGACGATGCGCATAAACTTCTTTTCACGCAGTTCCCGGGCGACCGGACCGAAGATCCGCGTTCCGCGCGGTTCGTCCACCTGGTCGAGCAAAACGGCTGCATTTTCATCGAAACGAATTAAGGAGCCGTCCTTCCGCCGGTATTCTTTTCTCGTACGGACCACCACTGCGCGTGATATCTGTCCCTTCTTGACGTTGCCGCCGGGAATGGCAGACTTCACCGAGACGATAATTTTGTCTCCTGCGCGCGCATATCGGCGGCCGCTTCCGCCCAAAACGCGGATGCACTGGACTTCTTTTGCTCCGCTGTTGTCGGCGACGCTGAGTTTGCTTTCTTGCTGGATCATCGTTCACAAAACATGAGGTCTCAAACAGACCGTTATCGGGCACGCTCGACGACCTCGATGAGCCGCCAGCGCTTGCTTTTACTTATCGGACGCGTCTCCGCGATGCGCACCGTATCGCCGTAGTGGGCTTCGTTGACCTCGTCGTGGGCCTTCAGCTTCGTTGTCCTCTTGATGAATTTCCCGTAGATCGGGTGTTTCAGCTGGCGTTGAATAGCGACGGTGATGGTCTTGTCCATCTTATCGCTGACGACAACCCCGACTCTTTCTTTTCGTCTTGATCGTTCCATCGGATTTTATATGGCGCAGGGCGCGTCGCGGCGGCGAATCTGCACCGCGTGAACCTTGCTATTGCTCGTTCTCAGCTATTTCTTCGGTTTCAGTCGTTTCTTCTTTTTGGCGGAGGATCGTTTCGAGCCGCGCGATTTCCCGTCGCGTTCGACGAAGCACCATAGGGTCTTCGAGTTGGGCCACCGCGTGCTGAAAACGAAGCGCCTGCAGTGACGACCGGTTCTCGCTGATCCGCCGGCGGATTTCCTCCACTGACATATCGCGTATCTCGTTCGATTTCATGGCTGGTTGGTTTTCCCTTACTAGCTCGCGTCACGCTGGACGAAATCCGGGCGCACCATCAGCTTCGTCTTGATAGGAAGCTTTTGTTGTGCCAGTTTCATTGCTTCGAAAGCGAGTTCTTTATCGATTCCGCCCCCGACTTCGAACAGGATCCGTCCGGGTTTGACGACCGCTACATAGTATTCGAGTGCGCCCTTTCCCTTGCCCATGCGGGTCTCGGCCG